>JAEZKN010000554.1 GCA_023415395.1 Actinomycetes bacterium | reverse complement strand
GTCGACCCCGGGGCGGCGACGACCGCGGGGCGGTCGCTGGTCGGCAACCTGATCAAGTTCGTGCCCGGCGCCGGGACCGCCGTCGCGGGCACGATCAACGCGACCATCGCCGGCACGTTCACCTACGCCATGGGGCACGCCTGGGTGCGGGTCTGCGAGCGGATGGCCCGTGGCGAGCTCCGCCTCGTCGGCGGCGCCCTCGACAACGACAAGGTCCACCGGGTGTTCATGGACGAGTTCAAGGCCCAGGCCTCGCGACGGAAGCTGTCGTCGTGACGACGCGGTGGGAGCGGATCGCCCGGGAGGGCGCCGGGGACGACTACGCGGTGCGGTACGCCGAGCGCTTCCGCGCGATGGCCGAGCGCGGCGAGGACGTCCACGGGGAGGCCGCGTTCGTGGCCGACCTGATCCCGGCGCCGGCGCGCGTCCTCGACGCCGGGTGCGGCACCGGCCGCGTCGCCGTACGACTCCACGAGCTGGGGTACGACGTCGTCGGGGTCGACGTGGACGCCACCATGCTCGAGCAGGCCCGTGCCGCCGCGCCCGGCCTCGACTGGCGGCAGGGCGACCTGGCGTCGTTCGACCTGGGCGAGACCTTCGACGTCGTGCTGGTCGCGGGCAACACGATCCCGCTGCTCGAGCCCGGCACGCTGCTGGCGGCGTGCGAGCGGATCGCCGCCCACCTCACGCCCGGCGGGGTGGTGGTGTGCGGCTTCGGGATCGACGCCGACCACCTCCCCGGCGACTGCCCGGTGACGCCGCTGGCCGACGTCGACACGGCGTTCAGCGTGCTCGGGCTGGACGCGGTGGTGCGCTACGGCACCTGGGAGCACGACGCCTTCGACCCGGCGGACGGCTACGCGATCACGCTCTACGCCGAGCCTCGCGGCGGCGACGGGCTGGTGTGGGCCTGATGCGGGTCGTGGTGCTGACCGGGGCCGGCATCTCCGCGGAGAGCGGGGTGCCGACCTTCCGCGACGCCGACGGGCTGTGGGAGGGCCACCGCGTGGAGGACGTCGCCACGCCCGAGGCCTTCGACCTCCGGCCCGAGGTCGTGCAGCGGTTCTACGACGAGCGCCGCGCGGCCCTCCTGGGCGTGGACCCGAACCCGGCGCACCGCGCGTTGGCGCGGCTCGAGCAGGCGTTGGGCAAGGACCTGCTCGTCGTCACCCAGAACATCGACGACCTCCACGAGCGCGGTGGCTCGACCCGGGTGCTGCACATGCACGGCGAGCTGCGGTCCGCGCTGTGCCGCGCGTGCGGCGACCGGCACCGCTGGGACGGTCCCCTGTCCCACCAGCCGCCGTGCCCCGCGTGCGGCGTGACCGAGCTGCGCCCGGACGTGGTGTGGTTCGGCGAGATCCCCTACCAGATGGACCGGATCCAGGAGGCGCTCGACGACGCGGACCTCTTCGTCTCCGTCGGCACCTCGGGCGCGGTCTACCCGGCCGCCGGCTTCGTCCAGTACGCCGCCCGCGCCGGCGCCCGCACGCTCGAGCTCAACCTGATGCCCAGCAGCGGCACCCACCTCTTCGACCGCGCGGACCACGGTCCGGCCTCCGAGCTGGTGCCGGCCTGGGTCGACGAGCTGCTGCGGTAGGACCGCCCGGGCGACCCGCAGCGGTCAGTTACCGTGGAGCGCATGAAGCGCATGGGACTGGCCCTGGCGGCGCTCGGCGTCGCCTCCGCACTCACCGCGTGCAGCGGCGACGACGGAGGTGACGGCGGGGACGACGGCGGCGACTTCGCCTCGAGCCCGGCGGAGGACATCGTCGCGGCCGCCAAGGCCGACATGGCCGACCTCGAGGCCGTGAAGGTCTCCGGCACCGTCACCAACGACGGCCAGGAGATCAGCATCGACATCCAGTCCAGCTCGGACGGCGACTGCACCGGCTCGATCGGCGTCGACGACGGCACCGCGGAGCTGCTCGGCGTCGCGGGCGAGACCTGGATGCGTCCCGACGAGGCGTTCTGGCGCTCCTTCGCCGGCGGCAACGCCGAGCAGGTGCTCACCCTCGTCGGCGGCAAGTGGGTCGTCATCCCCTCCGAGGACGACTCCTTCAACCAGTTCTGCGACGTCGACGAGCTGCTGGACCAGCTGCTCAAGGACGACGACGAGGACGAGTCGACCTACTCCGTCCAGGGCACCGAGGACCTCGACGGCGACGAGGTCGTCCTCATCGACAACGAGGACCCCGAGGACGGCACCTCGACCGGCTACGTCCTGGTCGACTCGCCGCACTACCTGGTGAAGATCGAGAAGACCGACGGCGAGGACACCGGCTCGGTGACCTTCTCCGAGTTCAACGAGGAGTTCGAGGTCGAGGCCCCGGCGAAGGACGACGTCGTCGACCTGGAGTCGCTCGGGGGCTGACGCCCCTCAGCGCACCACCGCTCCGGCGTGGGCGGGCAGCACGAGCCCGCCCCGCTGGAGCGTCGCGCCGGCCGGGGTCGCGAAGAGCACCTCCGCTGCCGCCACCGGCACGGTCGCCTCGGCCTCGCCGAAGTTCACCGCGACCAGCAGGCGCCCGCGGCGCATCGTGAACACCCGCGACTCCTCCTCGGCGGTGCACCGCACCGAGGCGAACGAGGGGTCGGTGAGGTCCTCGTGGGCCCGCCGCAGCCGGGCGAGCTCGCGGTAGACCTCGAGCAGCCGCGCGTGCCGGCCCCGGGTCGCCTCGGTCCAGTCGAGCTTGGAGCGCGCAAAGGTCTCGGGGTCCTGGGGGTCCGGCACGACCGCGGGGTCCCAGCCCATCCGCTCGAACTCGGCGATCCGTCCCTCGGCCGTCGCGGTGCCCAGCTCGGGCTCGGGGTGAGAGGTGAAGAACTGGAACGGCGACGAGGCCGCCCACTCCTCGCCCATGAAGAGCATCGGGGTGAAGGGGCCGCACAGCGTCAGCAGCGCCGCGCACGCGAGCTGGTCGTCGTCGAGCACCTCGGTGATCCGGTCCCCACGGGCGCGGTTGCCGATCTGGTCGTGGTTCTGGCTGCAGACCACCAGCCGCCAGGTGGGCATCGCTCGCAGGTCGACGGGGTAGCCGTGGTCGCGGCCGCGGAACGACGACCAGGTGCCGTCGTGGAAGAACCCGCGCTCGCAGACCTTGGCCAGCGCCGACAGCGGCGCGAAGTCGGCGTAGTAGCCCGCGGTCTCGCCGGTCAGCGCCACGTGGACGGCGTGGTGGAAGTCGTCGCTCCACTGGGCGTCCAGCCCGTAGCCACCGGCCTCGCGCGGACGGACCAGGCGCGGGTCGTTGAGGTCGGACTCGGCGATCAGCGTCAGCGGTCGCCGCAGGTGCGCCGAGAGGGCGGCCACCTCGGTCGCCATCTCCTCCAGGAGGTGCTGGTGGCTGGCGTCGTTGAGCGCGTGCACGGCGTCGAGGCGCAGCGCGTCGACGTGGTAGTCCTCGAACCACATCCGCACGTTGTCGAGCACGTAGCGGCGCACCTCGTCCGAGCCGGGACCGTCGAGGTTGAGGAAGTCGCCCCAGGTGTTGGCGCCGGACTTGAGGTAGGGCCCGAAGAGCGGCAGGTAGTTCCCCGACGGCCCGAGGTGGTTGTAGACGACGTCCTGGACCACGCCGAGGCCCGCCGCGTGGCAGCCGTCGACGAACCGCTGGTAGCCCTCGGGACCGCCGTAGCCCTCGTGCACGGCGAACCAGCCGACGCCGTCGTAGCCCCAGTTGTGGGTGCCGTTGAAGGCGTTGACCGGCATCACCTCGACCAGGTCGACGCCGATCTCGCGCAGGTGCCCGAGCTTCTCCAGCGCGGCGTCGAAGGTGCCCTCAGGGGTGAAGGTGCCGACGTGCAACTCGTAGATGACCGATCCCGCGAGCTGGCGGCCCGTCCAGGTGGCGTCGTTCCAGACGTACGCGGTGGGGTCGAAGGTCCGGGAGAGCTCGTGCACCCCGCCGGGCTGGCGGCGCGAGCGCGGGTGGGGTCGGGGCGTGTCCGAGTCGTCGACCAGGTAGCCGTAGTCGACCGCTCCTCCCGCATGGTCGGGGACCGGTCCCGAGGGCGACCACCAGCCGTCGTCGGCCTTGCTCATCTCGACGACGGCATCGCCCAGCGCTTGTCCTGACGGGCCGAGGGACGAGGCGTCCCGAAGGGAAAGACGGAGCCGTGAGGGCAGGGGAGCCCAGACATCGAAGGGTCCGCGGGTCATGAGTCCTCCCGGACGAGCAGGGCCACGGGGTGGGTGGCCAGCAGGTCGGCCAGTCGGCCGTCGGTCGTGTGGCCGGTCAGCTCGTCGTGCCAGCGGCCGGGCGGCAGGTCGAGGGCCGTGTCGCCCCAGCCGCCCCGGGCGGCGAGCCCGACCGGCAGCCGGGTCACCACGGTGATCGCCCCGCCCCGGTCGTAGGCCAGCACGTGCCCGGCGGCCTCGCCCCGCGCCGGCACCGGGGTGTACGACGTGAACAGCTCGGGCCGCTCGCGGCGCAGCTGGAGCGCGGAGCAGGTGACGTGCAGCTTGTCGACCGCGTCGTCGCTGTCCTCGCCGGCGAGGACGGCCGCACGGTGGTCGAAGTCGACCGGGCGGCGGTTGTCGGGGTCGACCAGCGAGGTCTCCCACAGCTCCGAGCCCTGGTAGACGTCCGGAACGCCGGGGATGGTGAGCGCCAGCAGCTTGGCGGCCAGCGCGTTGGAGCGCATCGCCTCGTCGGTCCGGGCGGCCAGGTCGGTCAGCACCCGGTGCACCTCCTCGGAGGAGAACACGGCGTCGATCGCCGCGTGGACGGCGGCCTCGTAGGCCTCGTCCGGCGCGGTCCACGTGGTGCGGTCACCGGCCTCGCGCATCGCCTTCTCGGCATACCCGTGGAGGCGGTCGGGAAGGTCAGGAAGGTGCTCGGGGGTCCACGCGCCGAGCACGGCCTGCCACAGCAGCGAGCCGAAGCCCGCGTCCGGGACCGGCGCCAGCTCGAGCAGGGAGGAGAGCGCCTGCTCCCAGGCGTCGGGCACCTCGGCCAGCACGGTGATCCGGGCTCGCACGTCCTCGCCGCGCTTGGTGTCGTGCGTCGAGAGCGTGGTCATGGCGTGCGGCCAGTCGCGCTGGCGCAGCGTCATCGCGTGGTGGAAGTCGTCGACGTCGACCGCGAAGACCGACGGGTCCCCGCCGACCTCGTTGAGCGAGGTGAGCCGCGACCAGCGGTAGAACGCGCAGTCCTCGACGCCCTTGGCCATGACCATGCCGCTGGTCTGCTGGAAGCGGCGGGCCGGCTGGGACCACGGGTCGGAGAGGACCGGCTCGATCGCGTCGAACGTCGCGGCCAGGTCGGGCCGGGCCGCGCGGGCGCGCGTGAACGCCGCCTCGAGCTGCTCGCGGCCCCCGGGCAGGTAGGAGCGGTAGACCGGGAAGCAGGCCAGCAGCTCGGCGATCGCGTCCTCCGTGCGCTCGTCCTGGGGAGCACCGAGATGGGCGCCGAGCTCGCGGGTGATGCGCCGGACCTCGGAGTGCAGGATGCCGTCCGCGACGGCGCGCTTGCTGTCGTGCACCATCGCGTGCCAGTCGACCTCGCCGCCGCGCAGCCGCGTCTCCAGCGCGTCGAGCGGGGCCTGGCCGGCGGGATCGGTCAGCACCCGGTCTACGAGGGCCAGCGCGTCGTAGCCGGTCGTGCCCTGGGTGGCCCACGAGGACGGCAGGTCCTCCCCAGGCTCGAGGATCTTCTCGACCAGGACGTAGGCGCCGCCGGTCAGCGCGGCGAGGTCCTCGAGGTAGCGGCCCGGGAAGCGCAGCCCGTCGGGGTGGTCGACGCGCAGCCCGTCGACGAGTCCCTCGTCGAACCAGCGCCGGACCTCGGCGTGGGTCTCGGCGAACACCTCGGGGTCCTCGACCCGCACGGCCGCGAGCGTGTTGACCGCGAAGAACCGGCGGTAGTTGAGGTTGTCGTCGGCCTCGCGCCAGTTGACGAGCCGGTAGTGCTGCTCCTCGTGCGTCGTCGTGCCGGGCGCCATCGGGAACCGGTGGTCGTGGTAGCGGACCTCGCCACTCTCGACCCGGATCGACCCCTCGTCGCCGTCACCGACGACGGGGACCAGGATCTTGCCGTCGCCGGCGGCCCAGTCGACGTCGAAGGCCGTCGCGTGCTCGGACTCGCGCCCCAGCCGCAGCAGGTCCCACCACCAGGCGTTCTCGGCCGGCGTCGCGACGCCGACGTGGTTGGGGACGATGTCGACCAGCACCCCCAGTCCGAGCCGACGCGCCTCGGCGGAGAGCGCGGCCAGGCCCTCGGTGCCGCCCCGCTGCGGGTCGACGCGGTCGAAGGCGACGACGTCGTACCCGTGCTGGCTGCCGGGCTCGGACGCGAGGAGCGGTGAGAGGTAGACCCAGTCGACCCCGAGGTCGTGGAGGTAGGGCAGTCGACGGGCGGCCTCGAAGAGGTCGAACTCCGGCGTGATCTGGAGCCGGTACGTCGAGCGCGGGATGCGCATGCGGTGCTTCACGACTTCCGTGCCCGGGCCACGGAGGCGGCCACCGACAGGTCGGGCTCGGGCTCGGCGTCCTGGTGCTCGCGCAGCACGACCATGCTGCGGTGCGGCAGCGTGAAGGTCGTGCCCGCCTCGAACGTGCCGTCCTCGTCCGCGGACCCGCCGGTGTCGATGACGACGTCCCACGCCTCGGCGTACTCGTCGGGCGGCAGCGTCACGGTCGCCTCGCCGTCGGCGTTGAAGTAGAGCAGGAAGTGGTCGTCGACGATCTTCTGGCCGCGCTCGTCGCGTCCGGCGATGCCGTGGCCGTTGAGGTACATGCCCAGCGCCTGCGCCCCGTCGGTCCAGTCGCCGTCCTCCATCGGGCGGCCGTCGAGGTGCAGCCACACGATGTCGTTGAGCCGGTCACCGTCCCCGCCGTCGGGGACCCTCACGGTCCCGCCGGTGAAGAACCGGTGGCGCCGGAAGGTCGGGTGGTCGCGGCGCAGCCGCGCGACGGCGGCGGTGAACTCCACCAGCGGCTCGTCGGCGTCGTCCCAGTGCACCCACGACAGCTCGGAGTCCTGGGCGTAGGTGTTGTTGTTGCCCTGCTGGGTGCGGCCGAGCTCGTCGCCGTGCAGGATCATCGGCACGCCCTGGCTCAGCAGCAGCGTGGCGAGGAAGTTGCGCTGTGAGCGGGCCCGGGCGCCGAGGATCTCGGGGTCGTCGGTCGGCCCCTCGACGCCGTGGTTCCAGGACCGGTTGTGGCTCTCGCCGTCGTTGTTGTCCTCCCCGTTGGCGTCGTTGTGCTTCTCGTCGTAGGAGACCAGGTCGCGCATGGTGAAGCCGTCGTGGGCGGTGACGAAGTTGATCGACGCGAACGGACGGCGGCCGGAGTTCTCGTAGAGGTCGGAGGACCCGGCCAGGCGGGAGGCGAACTCGCCGAGCGAGGGCTCGCCGCGCCAGAAGTCGCGCACGGTGTCGCGGTACTTGCCGTTCCACTCGGTCCACTGCGGCGGGAACCCGCCGACCTGGTAGCCGCCGGGGCCGATGTCCCACGGCTCCGCGATCAGCTTGACCTGGCTGACCACCGGGTCCTGCTGCACGAGCTCGAAGAACGTCGAGAGCCGGTCGACGTCGTAGAACTCGCGCGCCAGCGTCGAGGCGAGGTCGAAGCGGAAGCCGTCGACGTGCATCTCGGTGACCCAGTAGCGCAGGGAGTCCATGAGCAGCTGGAGCGAGTGCGGGTGGCGGACGTTGAGGCTGTTGCCCGTGCCGGTGTAGTCCATGTAGTAGCGGCGGTCGTCGTCGACCAGGCGGTAGTACGCCGCGTTGTCGATGCCGCGGAAGCTCAGCGTCGGGCCGAGGTGGTTGCCCTCCGCGGTGTGGTTGTAGACGACGTCGAGGATGACCTCGATGCCGGCGGCGTGCATGGCCTTCACCATCGCCTTGAACTCCTGCACCTGCTGGCCCAGCCCGGCCTCGGAGTCGCGGGCGGCGGCGGAGTAGTCGGCGTGCGGCGCGAAGAACCCGAGGGTGTTGTAGCCCCAGTAGTTGCGCAGGCCCTTGTCCAGCAGCGTGCTGTCCTGCACGAACTGGTGGACCGGCATCAGCTCGATCGCGGTGATGCCGAGCTTGGTGAGGTGCTCGATGACCGCGGGATGGGCCAGGCCGGCGTAGGTCCCGCGCTGCTCCTCCGGGACGTCGGGGTGCAGCTGGGTCAGGCCCTTCACATGCGCCTCGTAGACCACCGTGTCGCTGTAGGGGTAGTCGAGGCGGCGGTCGCCCTCCCAGTCGAAGAACGGGTTGATCACGACACCGTGGGTCATGTGCGGCGCCGAGTCCTCGTCGTTGCGCGCGTCGCTGTCCTCGGGGTCGCCGAAGTTGTAGGAGAACAGCGCCTGGTCCCAGTCGATCTCGCCGGCGGTGGCCTTGGCGTAGGGGTCGAGCAGCAGCTTGTGGGGGTTGCACCGCAGGCCCTGCTCGGGGTCCCACGGCCCGTGCACGCGGTAGCCGTAGCGCTGGCCCGGCTGCACCCAGGGCAGGTAGCAGTGCCACACGTAGGCGTCGACCTCGGTGACCTCGATGCGCGTCTCCACCCCGTCGGCGTCGAAGAGGCACAGCTCCACGCGCTCGGCCACCTCGCTGAACAGCGCGAAGTTCGTGCCGCTCCCGTCGAACGTCGCCCCGAGCGGGTACGCACGCCCCGGCCAGACCTCGACGTGGTCCTGCATGCCGTTCTCCACCCTGTTGTCCCTCCACTTGGATCGATCAAAGCAGGCGTACCCGCTCCCGCGGTACCCCGAACCTCGGCGGGCAGCGAGGAATCTCGCAGCCGCTCAGGAGGTTGCGACCGTCGTGGCCGTCAACGAGGTGAGCCGGGCCAGCGTCGGGCTGCGCAGCGAGCGCGGGCCGGTGCTGCTCTCGATCATGCTCAGCATGAGCCTGGTGGCCATCGACTCGACGATCCTGGCCACCGCGGTCCCGGCGGTCGTGGCCGACCTCGGCGGCTTCACGCAGTTCCCGTGGCTGTTCTCGGTCTACCTCCTCGGCCAGGCCGTCTCGGTCCCGATCTACGCCAAGCTGGCCGACCTCTACGGCCGCAAGCCGATGATGCTGGTCGGCATCGGGCTCTTCGTGGGCGGCTCGCTCCTGTGCGGGCTGGCGTGGGGGATGACCTCGCTGATCGTCTTCCGTGCCCTGCAGGGGCTCGGCGCCGGCGCGGTGCAGCCGATCGCGATGACGATCGTCGGCGACACCTACAGCGTGGCCGAGCGCGCGAAGGTCCAGGGCTACCTGGCCAGCGTGTGGGCGATCTCGGCCGTCGTCGGCCCCACGCTCGGCGGCGTCTTCGCCGACTACCTGTCCTGGCGCTGGGTCTTCCTCGTCAACCTGCCGATCGGCGTCGCCGCCGCCGTGATGTTCTGGCGGGGCTACCACGAGCAGGTCGAGCGCCGGTCGCACCGCATCGACTACGCCGGCTCGGTCCTGCTCACGCTCGGCGGCCTGCTCCTGCTGCTCGGGCTGCTCGAGGGCGGCGTGCGGTGGGCGTGGACGTCGGCCACGAGCCTCGGCCTCTTCGCCGCGGCCGCCGCGCTGCTGGCGGCGTTCGTCCTCGTCGAGCGGCGCGCGGCCGAGCCGGTCCTCCCGGGCTGGGTCTTCCGGCAGCGGGTGGTCGTCGCCGCGATGCTCACCTCGCTGGTCGTCGGGGTGCTGATGATGGGCATGACGACTTACGTCCCGCTCTACGGCCAGAGCGTGCTCGGCAGCGGCGCGGTCGCGTCCGGCCTCGCGCTCGCGGCCATCGCGCTGGGTTGGCCGCTCGCGGCGTCGAACTCGGGGCGGCTCTACCTCACCGTCGGCTTCCGCGCCACGATGCTCATCGGCGGCGTCGTCGGCGCGACGGGGGCGGCGCTCCTGCTGCTCGTCGGCGAGGACAGCTCGATCCTCGTGCTGGCGCTGCCCTGCTTCGTCATGGGCCTGGGCTTCGGCCTGGTCTCGAGCCCGGCCGTCATCGCCGCGCAGTCGACCGTCGCCTGGGAGCGGCGCGGGGTCGCGACCGGCACCACGATGTTCGCTCGCTCGATCGGCAGCGCGGTGGGCGTCGCGGTCTTCGGAGCGGTCGTCAACAGCGTGGTGGCGGCCCGCGTCGGAGGCGGCGCACCTGACCTCGAGCACCTCACGCCCTCGGTGCTGGAGCCCGCGATCCACGCGGTGTTCGTCGCGTGCGTCTTCGTCGCGCTGGCCCTGCTCGTCGTCGGGCTGGTGATGCCGCGGAAGGTCGAGGAGCGGAGCTGACCTGAGGCTGAGCTGAGGGTGAGCTGAGGGTGGCCTTCCTTGCGGGCCTCGGCGCGGCAGCGTTGGATTTCACCATGGCCCCAGAGTCGGACGCCCCGGTCGGACCCCACGAGCACGAGCCGCACCAGGGCGGGCTGAACAACCGGTTGAACTGGTTGCGCGCCGCCGTCCTCGGCGCCAACGACGGCATCGTCTCGACCGCCGGCATCGTGATCGGAGCGGTCGGTGCCACCGACGACCGGTCGGCGGTCATCATCGCCGGCGTCGCCGGGCTCACCGCCGGAGCCATGAGCATGGCCGCCGGTGAGTACGTGTCGGTGAGCACCCAGCGCGACAGCGAGCTCGCGCTGCTGGCCAAGGAGCGGCGCGAGCTGCGCGAGGAGCCGGAGGAGGAGCTCGCCGAGCTCGCCGGCCTCTACGTCGAGAGGGGCCTCGACGAGGAGCTCGCGCTCGAGGTCGCGCAGGCGCTCACCGCGCGCGATGCTCTCGGCGCGCACGCGGAGGCCGAGCTCGGCATCGACCCCGACGACATCTCCAGCCCCTGGCACGTGGCGTGGGCGTCGATGGTCTCGTTCACCGTCGGCGCGCTGCTGCCGCTGCTCACGATGACGCTCGGCTCGGCGGCGATCCGGATCTGGCTCACCGCCGCCGCGGTCGTCGTCGCGCTCGCCGTCAGCGGCTTCGTGAGCGCGCGGCTCGGCTACGCCCGGCCCGGCCGGGCGGTGGTCCGCAACGTCGCCGGCGGCCTGTTCGCGATGGCCGTCACCTATGCCATCGGCTCGGCCCTCGGCACCCAGATCTGAGGCAGGTCCGCGATGCGCCTCTTCGTCGCGCTGGAGCCACCCGAGGTGGCCGTCGAGCACCTCGACGACTTCATGGAGGTACGCCGGTCGGCCGGGTCGTTCCGGTGGGCGAGCGCCGAGCAGTTCCACGTCACCCTCGCCTTCCTCGCCGAGGTGGAGGAGCGTCGCCTCGACGACCTGACCGAGCGGCTGGCCCGCGCGGCCGCGAGGCGCACCGCGTTCGAGGCCGCCATCGCCGGCGGGGGCGCGTTCCCCGACCCGAGCCGGG
>JAEZKN010000549.1 GCA_023415395.1 Actinomycetes bacterium | reverse complement strand
GGGGCGGTCGTCGTTGCTGCCGGTGACCCGGCGGAGCCGCTAGCGGAGGACCCGGACCGTCCGCGAGGTGGCCTTGCCGCGGGTCGGGACGACGCGGACGGTGACCTTGTCGAGCTTCTTGAGCTTGCTCTTGCCGGCCCAGGTCAGCTTCAGCTTCGCCGTCGTGGCCTTGCCCGGCTTGAGCCCGACGCTGCCCTGCGCCAGCAGTGTCCCGCCCGACTTCACGGTGAGCCTGCCCTTGCCCGGCATCGAGGAGGCGACGCCCACGGTGAAGGCTCCCCGGGCGATGCGACCGCTGGGCAGCAGGCCGGTCGTGGCCGAGCCCGGCTGCACCGTGATGGTGGCGGTCGAGCTGTTGTTGAACGGGTTCGCGTCCGTCGACACCGACGTCACCGTGGCGACGTTCGGGACGACGACGGGATCGTCCGTGCCCATCCCCTCCGTGGACGTGCGGTCACCGAGGCAGAGCAGGTCCAGCGTCACGTTCTTCGTCTGGCCGGTGTTGTTGAAGATCCGGAACGCGCGCTCCTTGAGCCGCGGGTCGTTCCCGAAGTGCTTGGGACCCTTCGGGAGGTCCCACGTGGCCACGACGCCCTTGGCATCGTCGGGGCACGTCACCTTGAACTCGTCCCCCTCCTTCGCGGTGTGGCCGGTGACCGAGAAGGTCTTCACCACGTGGGTGAACCGCAGGTCGTGGGTGTGGCCGTAGACCGGGCCCAGGGTGGTCCGCAGGCAGCGGGCACTCACGCTCACGGTCGCCGGCGCGGCGACGTCGAGCGTGAACACCCAGTCGCGCGGGTGGGCGTCGTCGTACTCCGACCCACTGAGCACCACACCGCCGGCCGGGGCGTCGAAGCCCGGGGCGACCGGGATCGTGCCCGCGGGGCAGGTGAGGGTCGCCGAGTGCACGCCCACGCCGTAGGACGCCGTCGACGTCACCGGCGTCGGGTCGAGCGACAGCGGGTGCCGGTGGCTGTCGCTGTAGCCGGTCTGCCGGTCCGCCGCCTCGGTCTCCTTCGGCAGGCAGACGATGAACGCCTTGGCCTGGGCGCGCCCGGTCGCGTCGTTGCGGACGACGCCCTTCCAGGTCCCGTGCCCGAGGCCGTCGAACCGCGAGCTGAGGACGGTGATGTCCTCCGCGATCGTGCCGGTGTCCTGGTCGACGTGGTCGAAGCGGAACTGACCGTCGCTGAGGATGTCGCCGGGCTGGCAGCTCACGGTGACGCTCTTCTGCTCCCCGGGCATGAGGTCCACGTGCTGCTCGACCTTGTACGGCGTGAGCCAGTGGTTCGCGTTCGGGTGCGAGGGCGCCCCGGCGCCCGCGACCGGGTTGGCCACGACCTTGATCCACTTCGTCACCGACGTGTTGGGCGCGAGCGTGCCCAGGGTGCAGGTCACGGTGCCGGCCGCGAACGTGCACGGAGCCTCGGCGGAGTCGAAGGTCACGCCGGCGGGCAGGACGTCGCTCACCTTCACTCCGGTCGCGTCGGAGTCACCGACGTTCTCGACCTTGAGCGTGTAGGTGACCAGGTCACCGCCGTGCGGGCTCGCCACGGACGCGGTCTTGGTGATCTTCACGTCCGAGTCACCGGGCGTGGGCGGCGTCCCGGGCACGCAGGCGGTCGACGGGAACAGGTTGAAGTGGGTCTCGAAGTTGGAGCCGAAGCTCTTCGCGATGACCTGGCCGATGGTGTGGCCGACGCTGTTGACCTGCACGGCGGCGCGCGGAGCCAGGATGTGGCCGGCCCAGGCCGAGCCGTAGTTGAGCGTGATCGAGGTGGCGCTCGGGAAGTTCCAGACGATCCCGTTGAAGGCGTTCTTGATGTTGCCGTCCTGGACCTGGCTCCAGCTCCCGCCGATGCGGACCCAGGCCTGCCCGGCGATGGTCACCGAGCCGCCGGGCACGTTGATGATCGTGACGGCGCTGCCTGGCACGTCGTACCCGATGTGCTTGCCGGCGGCGAGGTCGCCGGCCTGCGCCGAGGTCAGCGTGAAGACGTTCAGCGTCGGGCTCGTGCCGGTGAGGATCAGGGCCTGGTTGCCGCCGGTCACCCCGCTGGTCACGGTGCCGGTCGCCGCTGCGGCGCCCCACGTGTCGGAGAGCGTGCGCAGCTCGGCGAACGCGGACGCGAAGCTCACCGGGTTGCTGGCGAGGTAGCCCGTGCCCGCACCGCCGTTGAAGTTCACGTGCGACTGCGGCGTGACGTAGGCGCTGCCGCGCTGGAGGTTCAGCCAGCTGGTGCCGTGCGATCCCGCGACGACGAGCGTGGGCGTGCTCGGCGCGGTCGCCACCGGCAGGTGGGTGCCGACGGTGAACCCGTTGTGGTTGAAGTCGCCCCCGTAGGCGATCGAGCCCTCGGACTCCGCACCCCGGGTGCCGTTGGTCTCCACGAACTCGGTCCAGCCGGTGGCTGGGCCGAGCGGGTTGGACACCGTCGTGCACGCCTCAGGCGTGGTGGCGTCGGCCTCGGCGCCCCCGAGCTGGACGACGGCGAGCGCGCCGGCGGTGCAGGCGAGCATGGCGATGCAAGCAGGAAGTCGGCGCACACGGCGTGCGCGGACGGACCCAGACGTGTTCATACGGTCTACCCCCCAGTAGGTCGGATCGACCATGCCACCTCTGCGGGTGAGCCGAGGCCCGATCCCACGAAACCGGTGCCACCGGACTGGACCAGCCGGGTCGCCTACCCCCGCTCCACCCGTCGTACGTCGGCGGACAGCAGCGCGGCCAGGGACGACCCCCCCATCACGCAACCGACGACGAGCAGCCAGGCGTGGAAGCCCACGGCCGCGGCGACCGGACCGACCAGCACCAGCCCGACCGGCCGCGCGACGAACGAGCCGACGAGGTCGAAGGAGTAGACGCGGGCGAGCCTCTCCTCGGGGATGTTCTGCTGGATCGCCACCTGCCACTGGACGTCGAAGACCTGGAGCCCCAGCCCGTGCAGGAAGGCCCCGAGCAGCACCGGCCACAGGTGGTCGCTGGTCGCCATCGCGATCGGGAAGGCCGCGGTGAGCGAGAGGAGCCAGGTGCCGGCGAAGAGGCTGCGTCGCGGCTTCCACCGCAGGCAGAGCAGCCCGCCCACGACGAAGCCAGCCATGAGCGTGCCGAGCGCGAGGCCCCACGCGGTCCGCCCGAAGTCGTCGCCGATCACGATCGGGCCGAGCACCTGCTGCGCCCCACCGTAGAAGAGGTGGTAGAGCAGCGCCTGGCCGATGAGCAGCCACAGCCACGTGTGCGCGACCACCTCCCGCCAGCCCTCGCCGAGGTCGCCGAGGAAGGACCCGCGCGAGGCCGGCGGCGTGTGCGCGACGTCGAGCCGGGAGAAGAGGAGTGCCGCGAGCGCGAAGGTGGCCGCGTCCACCGCCACGGCCCAGCCGGAGCCGACGGCCGCGACG
>JAEZKN010000539.1 GCA_023415395.1 Actinomycetes bacterium | reverse complement strand
GGGGCGCCGGGTCCGGCCCGGCGACCGCGCCGGTGGCGAGGTCGGTCATGCCCGGGCCGACCAGCAGCAGGCCGGCGCCGCTGTCGGCCAGCAGGACGCCCAGGTCGGCGGCCGTGAGCCGGAAGTTCAACGGCACGGCGATCGCGCCGAGCGTCCAGGTCGCCATCACCGCGGTGGTGAACGGCAGCCCGTTGCCCGCGAGGACCGCGACCCGGTCCCCTGCCTCGATGCCGCTGCCGGCGAGCCGCCGGGCGAGCGCGTCGACCTCGGCGGCGTACCCGGCCCAGGTGACGGTGCCGGTCGTGGTGACGTAGGCCGGCTTCTCGCCGTGGGCCGCCACCGTCTCCCGCAGGCCGGCGACGAGGTCGGCCGGCAGCGGGACGTCGTAGGAGCGCACGCCGCGCTCGTCGACGCGGGTGGCGACGTCGGTCGTCATGCCTGCTCCGAGAACAGGTCGCCGAACTCGTCGCGCAGGTTGCGCTTGAGGATCTTGCCGCTGGCGTTGCGCGGGAGCTCGTCGACGTAGACCACGGCCGACGGCTTCTTGTACGACGCCAGCTCGCCCTTGATCGCCTCGATGATCTCCTGCGGCTCCGGGCGCTCGTCCCCGTCGGGCACGACGACGGCGACCGGCGTCTCGACCCAGCGGGGGTGGGAGACGCCGATGACCGCGACCTCGCGGACGGCGGGGTGCCGCTCGACGGCCCGCTCGACCTCGGCGGGGTAGATGTTCTCGCCGCCGCTGATGATCATGTCCTTGACGCGGTCGACGACGTAGATGAAGCCCTCCTCGTCCTGGCGGACGAGGTCACCGCTGTGGAACCAGCCGCCACGGAAGGCCTCCGCGGTCGCCTCGGGCTTCTTGTAGTAGCCCTTCATCACGGTCGGGCCGCGGTAGACGATCTCGCCGATCTCGCCGACGGCGACGTCGTTGCCCTCCTCGTCGACGATGCGGACCTCGACGTTGACCGCCGGCAGGCCGACCGAGCCCATCTTGCGCACGGCGTCCTCGCCCTTGAGGAAGCAGGTGTTCGACGACATCTCGGTCTGCCCGAACGCGTTGACGATGCCGACGTTCGGGAACGTCCTCACCAGCAGCTCGAGGGTGCTCGGCGGTGCCTGGGAGGCGCCCCACAGCGCGCGGCGCAGCTTGGTGGTGTCGATCTCCGAGGCCCGCGGAAGCTCACAGATCTGCTGCCACTGGGTCGGGACGAAGTAGCACATGTCCGGCTGGTACTGCTCCAGGAGCCGCAGCGACTCCTCGGGGTCGAAGCCGGTCGAGGGCGTGATGATGCACGTGCCCGCCACGTAGATGAACGGCAGCAGACCGTTGACGCCGCCGATGTGGAACAGCGGCAGGCCGGAGAGCCACACGTCGCCGGAGCGCGCCTCCATCTCCATGACCCAGTTGATCGTGTTGCACACCAGGTTCTGGTGGGTGAGCATCGCGCCCTTGGGGCGCCCGGTCGTGCCCGAGGTGTACATGAGGAACGCGAGGTCCTCCTCGGACACCTCGACGTCCGGAGCCTCCGGCGAGCCGGCGGCGAGCAGCTCCTCGTAGGACTCCGAGCCGGGGACCACGTCGCCGGTCGTGGCGACGAACCGCACGGCGTCGAGGCCCGCGGTGGCTTCCAGGGCCAGGGAGGTCAGCTGGCCGTCGGTGAGCACCGCGACCGACTCGGAGTCCTCGAGGATGTAGGCCAGCTCGCTCGGGGCGAGCCGGAAGTTCACCGGCACCGGGCACGCGCCGAGCTTCTGGCAGGCGAAGAAGGACTCGACGACCTCGAGTCCGTTGTACATCAGCACCGCGACCTGGTCGCCGCGCACGACGCCGCGGTCGGCCAGGGCGTTGGCGAGCCGGTTCACCCGCTCGTCCAGCTCGGCGAAGGTGAGGGAGGAGTCACCGAAGACGAGCGCCGTGCGCGTCGGCTCCCGGCGCGCGTTGCGCGCGAGGATCTCGCCGAGCACGAGCCGGCGGCTCCGGTTCAGCTCCCGGTCCTGCAGTGTGGTGTCCATGCCTACCTCGTGATGAAGACGTGCCTGGTGGACCCGGCGTGCCGCGGGCAGGCCGGTGGTGATGACGGTGTGATGACGGTGGGGTGGAACGGCGCCGGCCGGACGGTGCTCCGGCCGGCACCGGGTCAGAAGATCGCGACCGGGTTCGCCGGGGAGCCCGACGCGTTGGTCACGTTCAGCGGGGGCGCCGAGAGGAAGAACTCGTAGCGGTCGAGCTCGGCGCAGGTGTCGGCCAGGTCCTCGAGCCACCAGACCTCGCCGAGGGTGAGGCCCAGGTCGCGGATCAGCCGCGCGTGCAGCGGGTAGACGTGGTCGTAGGGCTCCTCGAAGGGCTCGACCTCGACGGCGATGTTGTCGACCGCGAGGGCGGCGACGTCCTTCTCCGCCAGCCAGTCGACGACCGCACGGGTGATGCCCGGAGCGCCGACCTTCCAGTACTCCATCTTGTCCTCGAGCTGGTAGTACCACGGCACGTGGCCGGTCCGGAGGACGAGCATGTCGCCCTGCCCGATCTCGACGCCCTGCGCCTCGGCGCACCGGTCGAGGTCGTCCGGCGTGATGCCGTACTGCGGCTGGAGCCGGTCGAGGCCCTTGAACTTCGGCAGGTCCAGCAGCACACCCCGGCCGACCAGGGTGTCCTTCATCTGGTGGATCGAGCCACGACGGGCGCCGGCGTAGGACTCGACGTTGCCGATCCAGAAGCCGTTGTACATCGTGTCCTTGTAGAAGAAGTGGGACAGGCCGTCCCACTGCGTGCTGCCCTGGAGCGGCATGAAGATGTAGTCGTCGGTGCCCTGGAACCCGCGGTAGTCGTCGCCGGCCTTGGTGCCCGCGACGAAGTCCGAGCCGGTGTAGCCGTAGAGGTGCACGACGCCGGTGCGGGTCGGGTGGACCGGACCCTTGCTGTCCAGCGGGATCGCGCAGCTGACGACCTTGCCCGTCTCGATGAGCTTCGCCGCGGCGGCGACCCGCTCGGGGGTCAGGAGGTTCGCGGTGCCCTTCTCGTCGAGATCGCCCCAGCGGCCCCAGTTGTTCGGGGTCCGGTCATTGACGTAGCCGATGACCTTGCCGTTGGCGTCCACCGAGAAGACCGGCGGAGTCCACTCCTCCGACCACTGTCCGTCTGCGGTACGACCCATGCTCTCTCTCCTCCTTGGTGTGGACCGGCTTGTCCTGTTCTGGGTGCTGCGGTCAGGCCGCCGAGACGGCAGCCGACCAGAGTTCGTCGTCGATGCGAGCCGCGACCGCGGCCACGTCCTGCGGGGCCACGAGGGTCACCTCGCGCTGGACGAGCTCGGTGA
>JAEZKN010000502.1 GCA_023415395.1 Actinomycetes bacterium | reverse complement strand
CCCCCCGGCCCGCCGAGCTGGGCGTCGACGGGATCCGGGTCGGGGCGATCGCGCCCGGAGCCGTCGTCACCGAGGGCCTCGTCGCCCGGTTCGGCGAGATGGACCTCGACGGCGGCACCGACTACTTCTACACCCGGGCGCAGGACATGCCGATCAAGCGGCCGAGCCTGCCCGACGACGTCGCTCGGGCGGCGTGCTTCCTGGCGTCCCACGCTGCCGCCAACATCACCGGCGTCGTGCTGCCGGTCGATGCAGGACACCTGGTGCTGTGAGCGCCGCTCCCCCCGACTGTCGTGAGGACCTCCCATGGTGATCGCCGCCCTCCCCGATGACGTCGACGACGACGTCCGAGTCCAGATCTCCGACGTGCAGAAGCGGTTCGGCGCGACCCACGCGCTGCGCGGTGTCAGCTGCACGATCAGGCGCGGCGAGTTCGTCGGTCTGCTCGGCTCCAACGGCGCGGGCAAGTCCACGCTCATCAAGATCCTCGACGGCGTCTACCAGGCCGACGCGGGGACGATCGCCGTACGCGGCGGTCGCGCGGGCCTCGGTGTCGTGCACCAGGACCTCGGCATGGTCGACGCGATGACGGTGGCGGACAACCTCTTCCTCGGGGCTCCCCGTCGCCTGGTCAACCCCCGCACGGAGGCGCAGCAGACCCGAGACGCCCTGGCCGCCGTCGGGCTCCACACCATCGATCCCTACGCGCTGGTCTCGTCGCTCAGCCTCGGTCAGCGCGCCATGGTCGCCGTGGCCCGCACCCTCCACCGCGGGGCAGAGACCGTCGTGGTCGACGAGGTGACCGCCGGACTCCACCCGAACGAGGCACGCTGGGTCGTCGAGCGCCTGCGGGTGGCCGCGGAGCTGGGCGCGACCGTGGTCATGGTGACCCACAAGCTCGACGAGGTCGTGGGGGTGGCGAAGCGCTACCTCCTGCTCAGCGACGGGCTCGTCGCCATCGACCAGCCGTCGAGCGAGGTCAGCCGCGAGACCCTGGTCGAGACGATGAGCCGAGGCCGGCCGGACCCCGAGCACGTCGAGTCCACCACCTCCGCCGGCCCGGGCGAGGTGGTCTGCTCCCTCGAGGGTGTGTACGCCGGCGCGGCCGGCCCGGTCGACCTCACCGTCCGGGCGGGGATGATCACGGCGGTCACCGGTCCGCTCGGCTCGGGCCTGCACGAGATCGCCTACGTCGCGGCGGGGCTCCAGGACGCCAAGGCCGGTCGCGTCGAGGTGCCGTCCGGCACGCGTCGGGCCTGCGTGCCCGCGCACCGCGAGAGCGAGGGCGTCTTCCCCGAGTTCACCGTGGAGATGAACGTCGCGACCGGCGGGTGGGACCGGTGGCGGTCCCGCATCGGGCTGTTGAAGGTGCGCGAGATGCGCCGGGACTGCGACGACGCCATCGCCGCCCTCGCCGTCACGCCCCACCGGCTCGACGCCACGGTGTCCTCGCTCTCGGGGGGCAACCAGCAGAAGACCCTGTTCGCCCGGGCACTGATGCGGCGCCCGCAGCTGCTCGTCCTGTGCGAACCGACGCGCGGCGTCGACGTGGCGACGCGCCGGGAGATCTACGGCCAGGTGCGCCGGGTGGCCGACAGCGGCACCGCCGTCCTGGTCGCGTCCACCGACTACGAGGACATCGCAGCGCTCGCCGACACCATCGGCGTCCTCGACGCCGACGGCGTGATCACCGACTGGGTGACGGCCGACCGTCTGTCCGAACTGACCCCCGAACTGGCATGAACGAGAGGCAACCGATGTCGATCAACGAGCTGGACGCGCAGGTCGCCCCCGCGGAGGAGCCGCCGTCGCCGGGCGGGCCCCCGGGGAGCGCCGCGCGCCGGGGACCCTCACGGGAGACGGTCTCGAGCGCGGCGACCGCGGTCGCCTTCGGCGTCCTGTTCCTCGTCTACGCCGTGTGGCTGCAGGGCAGCTTCTACGACGTCACCCGGCTGTCCTTCGACATCAGCCGCAGCGCCCCGCAGCTCGTGCTCGCGCTCGCCGTCGCCGTGTGCCTCTGCGGCCACCAGTTCGACCTGAGCGTCGCGGCGCTGGCCACGGGGACCTGCTTCCTCTCCGTCGGCCTCTTCGTCGACGCGGGGCTGCCGATGGGGCTGGTGCTCGTCCTCACGGTCCTCGTCGGCGCGCTGGCCGGGCTCTTCAACGGCGTCATCGTCACGAAGTTCCGGGTGAATGCCTTCATCGCCACCCTCGGCACCGGCGGACTCTTCACCGGCTTCACCGTCGTCTACTCCTCGGGCATGGTGATCGGGCCGACGCCTGACTCCGGCCCCCTCCCCGGTTGGTTCTCCGGTGCTGGCTCGATCGGCGACTTCCAGAACAAGGCGCCGCTGTCGGTGGCCGTCGCCGCCATCGCGTTGGTCGTGCTGGCCATGCTCGTCTCGATCGACCAGCGCTTCCCCGGTCCGGACGGGCGCCGGCGCCTCCAGGTCGGCGTTCTCGCCGCGATCGGCGTGGGTCTGGTCGCGGGTGCGTGGGGCCTCGGGCTGCCGGCCGAGTTCGACTGGATGATCATCTTCGTCGTCGTCCTGACGATGCTCGTCTGGACCGTCATGAAGTACACCGCGGCCGGGCACGCGATCTACGCCGTCGGCGGCAACCCGACCGCCGCCTCCTTCGCCGGCATCCGCACCATGCGCATCTCGCTGTGCCTGTTCGTGTTCTCCGGGACGATCGCCGCGGTGGCCGGGATCCTGGTCGCGTCGCAGCAGGGCAGCGCCGCCCCGCACGTCGCGGACCCGCTGCTGCTGCCGGCGTACGCCGGGGCGTTCCTCTCGACCGTCATCCTCTCCCGTGGCCGGTTCCACATCTGGGGCACGGTCGGCGGCAGCATCGCGCTGGTCTACGTCACCGACGGGCTGGTCGTGGGCGGGGTGCCCTACACCTGGTCGCAGGTCATCAACGGCGCCGTCCTGATCGTCACCGTCGCTCTCAGCACCTTCCTGCAGAAGCGGCCCGGGTCATGAGCGCCGCCGTCGTCCCGACGCACATCGTCGACGTCCGGGTCGGGGACGACCTGGTCGTCGCGACACTCGACGACGGCAAGGTCAACGCGCTCGGCTTCTCCCTGGTCCGCGAGCTCCGGGCCGCCCTCCGGGTCGCCGTCGAGCGTCGCCGTCCGCTGGTGCTGGCCGGTCGGCCGGGGGTCTTCAGCGCCGGCTTCGACCTCGCGGTGGTGGACGGGCCGGACGAGGACCTGGTCGACGACCTCCTCGACGAGACCCGCGCGCTGGTGCTCGCGCTGCTCGATGCGCCGGTGCCGGTCGTGGCCGCATGCACCGGCCATGCGATCGCCGGGGGAGCGGTGCTGCTCCTTGCCGCCGACCACCGCATCGGCACGGAGGGCGACGCCCGGATCGGACTCAACGAGGTGACGCTCGGGAGAGCCCTGCCGGACTTCGCCCTCACGCTGGCGAGCGACCGGCTGGACCCGCGACGACGGGCCCGTGCGACGGTCCTGGGCGTCGCGACCGCGCCGGCCGAGGCCGTCGAGGTGGGCTTCCTCCACGAGCTGCGCGAAGACCCGGTGGCGGCCGCGATCGAGGTCGCCCGCGGCCTGAGCCGACTGCCGGCGACTCCGCTGGCGACGACCCGCCGCCTCGCGCACGCACCGCTGCTGGCGGCGCTCGCCGGCCAGAGCCTGCGCGTCCCACGGGAGGACCCGTGGTGACGCAGTACGCGGGATCGACCGCGGTGGTCACCGGATCGGCCTCCGGGATCGGACGGGCGGTCGCTCGACGACTGGTCGACCGGGGCGTCCGGGTCGTGGGTCTGGACCGCCGACCCGGGTCGGCAGTCGGCGTCGACGCCCGCGGGGCCGACCTCGCCGTACCCGGCGCCGCGGCACGGGCACTCGAGGACGTGCGGAGCGTGGACATGCTCTTCAGCTGCGCAGGTGTCACCGGCGCCGCCGGTCCCGAGACCACCCTGCTGGTGAACGTGGTCGCGCTGCGCGAGGTGGTCGAGCACGTCCTCGAGCGGATGCCCGACGGCGGTGCGATCGTGAACGTGGCGTCGGTCGGTGGCTGGAGGTGGGAGCGGAACCTCGACCTCGTCCGCTCCTTCCTCGAGCACACCGACCGGACGACGCTCGGCGCCTGGTGCTCGCGCCACGCCGGTCTGCTGACGCCGAGCGCCTATCCGTTCTCCAAGCAGTGCGTGGTCGTGGAGACCCTGCTGCGCTCCGCCGAGCTGGCGCCGCGACGGATCCGCGTGAACGCGGTGTGCCCCGGTCTCGTCGACACCCCGATGCTGGACGCGCCGTCGGTCAACGGCGCCGGCTTCGTCTCGGACTTCCCCCAGCCGTTCGGCCGCTTGACCACCGCCGACGAGCAGGCGGCCACCCTCGTCCACCTCGCCGACCCCGACGCCGGGGCGGTCTCCGGCGCGATCGTCCCCACCGACCAGGGGTTGCTCGCCGCCGTCCGCACGGGTGCTCTCGCACCGCCCTTCGTCGATGCCTGACCCCGGCGACCAGTCGCCACCCCGCCGGTCCGAGGCCTGCCCGGACCCCGCCTGCACAGGAGGAACCGTGATCGTCATCAGTGGCCTCATGGAGGTCGCGCCGGCTTCGGCCGACGCTTTCGCCCGACTCAGCCGCGACCTCGTCGCGGCCACGCTCCTCGAGCCCGGCTGCGTGGAGTACCGGTTCGCCCGGAGCCTCGACGATCCCGACCGGTTCGAGATCTTCGAGGAGTTCATCGACCAGGACGCGTTCGACGCCCACGTCCGCGCCGAGCACTACCGCGCCTGGGGCCGCGCGCTCAGGAGCGAGGGGATCGAGATCACCCGCACGAGCGTCGTGCGGTACGACGCCACCGCGCGGACCGTGCTGGCGTGACGGTGTCCGACCCGTCCGCGGCACGGTCGCCCGCCGAGCCGCAGCTCGACGGGTTCCCCGAGGGCGTCGAGCCCACCGAGGCGCTGCGCATGATCGGCACCGCCCGGGCGATGCGACGGCTGCGTCCCGATCCCGTGCCCGAGGACCTCATCCGGACGCTGGTGTGGGCAGGCACCCGGGCCGCCAGCCCCAACAACACCCAGCTGTGGCGGTTCGTCGTCGTCCAGGACGTCGAGCAGCGTGCGGCTGTCGGCGCGGCGCTGTCGCGGTTCCTCGACTGGATCGACTCGCTCGGAGAGCCGGCTGACGACGGCGATGCGCACATCCGCGCCGAGGCCCGTCACCTCGTGGCGAACGTGGCCCAGGCGCCCGTCCTGCTCTTCGTCTGCGCTGAGCACTCCTATCCCGAGCGCGGCCCGGACCTGCGCTACCTGTGGTCGGCGGTCAACACCGCCAGCCAGAACATCCTCGTGGCCGCGCGCTCACTCGGGCTCGGCGCCACGCTCACGATGATGCAGGTAGGCAACGAGCAGGGCGTCCGCGACGTGCTCGACCTCCCCGACGACGTGCACATCGGCACGATGATCCCGGTCGGCTGGCCGGACCGGCCCTTCGGGCCGGCCCGACGGCTACCCCTGGACGACGTCATCCACCACGACCGCTGGCGGGGTGGAAGCCCCGTCCGGCACGAGAGGACCATCCCATGACGGGCATCGACCGCGAGTTCATCGGTCTCCCCTCCCCGGCGATCGGCCGCGCAGGGGCCGGCAACCACCCGCTGCAGGGCATCTACTACACACCCGCCGGGCGCAAGCCCAAGACCGCCCTGATCGCCAGCCACTACAACGTCGACTTCACCGAGCACTACATGGCGACGCGGATGGCCGAGCGCGGCTACGGCTTCCTGGGCTGGAACACCCGGTTCCGCGGCGCGGAGCACTTCTTCACCCTCGACCATGCGCTCGCGGAGGTCGGGGTCGGCGTGCAGTGGCTGCGCGACCAGGGCGTCGAGCAGGTGGTGCTCGTCGGCAACTCCGGCGGTGGGTCCCTGATGTCGGCCTACCACTCCCAGTCGCGGGAGCCCAACATCCGCCCGGGGTACGGGCGGCGCCGCGTGTTCGAGCCCGCGCTGCACCTCCCGCCAGCAGACCTGATGATCTTCCTGGCCGCCCACCCCGGCCGGCCGGAGTGGATCACCCGCACGATGGACCCGTCCGTGGTCGACGAGACCGACCCGAGCTCGGTCGACCCCGAGCTCGACATGTTCAACCCGGACCACGGTCCGACGTACTCCCCGGAGTTCGTCGAGCGCTACCGGGCCGCCCAGGTCGAGCGCAACCGCCGCCTGACCGCGTGGTGCAAGGAGCAGATCGACGCCATGTCCGAGGGGCCGGCGCGCGACCGGATCTTCTCGATGCCGCGGACCTGGGCCGACCTGCGCTACCTCGACGGGAGCATCGACCCGTCGAACCGGCCGACCCCGCTGTGCTACTTCGGGGAGCCGAAGCACGCCAACTACGGCGTGTTCGGCGTCGGCGTCGTCTCGACGCTGCGCACCTGGCTGAACATGTTCAGCCTCGAGGAGTCCGACTGTGTCGCTGCTCCGCACCTCGCCCGCATGGACCTGCCGACGCTGGTGGTCCAGCCGGACGCGGACACCGGTGTCTTCCCGAGCGACGCGCAGGGCCTCTACGACGGCGCGGCGTCGACGGACAAGGAGCTGGTCACGCTGCCCGGTGACCACTACTTCGTCGAGCCCGTCGACGCGCGCGACGTCGTCGCGGACACGCTCGCCGACTGGTTGGCTCCACGGACGACGCGATGAGCACAGCCTGCGGCCAGATGGCGTCCGGCCCCCTCGACGGCGTCCGCGTCATCGAGCTCGGGTCGCTGATCGCCGGCCCGTTCGCGGGTCGGATGCTCGCCGACTTCGGCGCTGACGTCATCAAGGTGGAGCTGCCCGGTCAGGAGGACCCGGCCCGCGTGTGGGGGCAGGAGCCCTACCGCGGGCACCGGCTCTACTGGCCGGTGCTGGCCCGCAACAAGCGCTGCATCACGCTGGACATCCGGACCGAGCAGGGGCGGGAGGTGCTGCTCGACCTCGTCCGGTGCTCCGACGTCGTGGTCGAGAACTTCCGTCCCGGGCGGCTCGAGGCCTGGGGCCTCGGGTTCGAGGAGCTCACGGCGGTCAACCCGGGCATCATCCTCGCCCGGGTCTCCGGCTACGGCCAGGACGGTCCGCACGCCCAGAAACCGGGCTACGCCTCGGTGGCCGAGGCGGTCAGCGGGCTTCGGGCGCTGAACGGCTTCCCCGGTGGGCCGCCTCCCCGCACCGCGATCTCCCTGGGCGACTCCCTCGGCGGGCTGTTCGCCTTCCAGGGCGTGCTGGCGGCGCTCTACCACCGACAGCGCAGCGGCCGGGGTCAGGTGGTCGACGCCGCGCTCACGGAAGCCTGCCTGGCCATGCTCGAGTCGACCGTGCCGGAGTACGACCGGCTCGGCCGCGTCCGCCAGCCCGGCGGCACGCGCCTCGACGGTGTGGCGCCGTCCAACATCTTCCGCAGCCGCGACGGACACTGGGTCCTGGTGGCGGCGAACCAGGACAGCCTCTTCCGACGGCTCGCCGGCGCCCTCGGCCGGCCCGAGCTCGCCGTCGACGAGCGCTTCGCGACCCACGAGGCGCGCGGTGCCCACCAGGACGAGCTGGACGATCTCATCCAGGAGTGGGTGGGCGCCCGCGACGCCGCCGAGGTCGTCGACCTCCTCGAGCGGGCCGAGGTCGTCGTCGGCCGGGTGAACACGGCGGCGGACCTCGTCGAGGATGTGCAGCTGCGTGCTCGAGGAGCGCTGGTCGCTCACCACGACGAGCGACTGGGGGAGGACGTGCTCGGGCCGGGGATCGCCCCCCGCCTGTCGCTGACCCCGGGCGCGGTCCGGTGGGCCGGCCCGCCTCGTGCGGGCACGCACAACGAGGAGGTCTTCCTCGACCTGCTGGAGATGACCGCTGACCAGGTCACGAGCCTGGAGGCCGCCGGTGTCGTCTGAGTGGTGCCTCCAGACCCGAACCCACAACCCGACAGGAGAGCGGTGATGGCCTACCTGGAGCCGACCGAGGAACAGGAGGCGCTGCGCGCGTCCCTCCGGTCCTACTTCGCCGACCGGTGGCCCGAGTCCGAGCTGCGAGCGACCGTGGACTCCGACAGCGGGCACCCCGAGACCCTCTGGCGGTCGATGGCCGACGACCTCGGCCTGCACGGGTTGGCCGTTCCCGAGGAGCTCGGGGGCGGCGGCTTCACCCAGGCCGACCTGCTCGTGGCCTTCGAGGAGATGGGGCGGGCGCTCGTCGCCGGTCCCTTCTTCGCCTCGGTCGGACTGGCCGCGCCGCTGCTGCTGGCACTCCCCGACGACGCGGCCCGGCGGTTGCTCCCCGGGATCGCCGACGGCACGCGGATCGCGACCGTCGCCGCCGTGGAGACGCCGACCGCGTGGGACCCCGAGGGCGCCAGGACCGAGGCCGTCGGGACCGGGGACCGGGTGGCGCTGACGGGGGAGAAGCTCTTCGTGCTGGACGCGCAGGTCGCCGACGTCCTGCTCGTCCTCGCCCGGGGCGAGGGCGGCCCGTGCGTCGTCGAGGTCGACCCGGGTCACCCGGCCGTCTCCGTCGTGCCGATGCCGACGATCGACCTGACGCGCCGCCAGGCGCGGGTGGTGCTCAGCTCGGCCCCCGGGCGCGTGCTGGCCACCGGCGCCGACGCGTCCCTCGCCGTACGCCGGATGCAGGACCTCGCGTCGGTGGCCCTCGCCGCGGAGCAGGTCGGGGGCGCCCAGCGGGTGCTCGAGATGGCGGTGGACCACGCCCAGGGCCGAGAGCAGTTCGGACGTCCCATCGGTGGGTTCCAGGCGATCAAGCACCTGCTCGCCGACCACCTGGTCGCGGTGGAGTCCGCACGCGCTGCCCTGGGGTCCGCGGCTGCCGCGGTGGCCGCGGACCGGGAGGTCGGGCTCGCGGCGAGCGTCGCGCAGGCGCTGTGCTCCGAGGTCTACTCGGCGGTGGCCGAGGCCGCCATCCACGTGCACGGCGGGATCGGCTTCACCTGGGAGCACCCGGCCCACCTGTACTACAAGAGGGCCGTGTCGAGCGAGGTGCTGCTCGGCCGCCCGCGTGAACACCGGGCCCGGATCGCGGCCCACCTCATCGACGAGAGGGAGGCCTCATGAGCGGCTTCGGGCCTGCCAAGCTCTCCACGCTCCGGCCGGCGGACTGGATCACGATGCACGCGCGCTACACCCCCGACGCGCGATGCCTGGTGACCGGCGACGGGACGACGTACTCGTTCGGCGACATCAACCGTCGGGTCAACCGGCTCGCCCGTGCCCTGCGCGCGCACGGCGTCGAGCGGCACGACCGGATCGGGATCCTGGCGACCGACTCGGTCGACTACATGGTGCTCCTGATGGCCTCGATGAAGGTGGGCTCGACCTACGTCCCTCTGAACTACCGGCTGGCGCCGGGCGAGATCGTCACGTTCGCGCGCGCTGCAGGACTCGACGCCTTCGTGACGATGGAGCGCTACGCCGAGGCGGCTGCCGCGGTCGACGACGCCTGCCCCGGCCTCAAGCTGCGCGCGTCCTTCGACGGGTTCGGCGACCGGGCCCTGGTCGCCGACCTGGTCGAGAGCGAGGCGGACGACAGCGACGTCGAGGTGCCGACGGAGCTCGAGGACGTCATCTCGATCATGTTCACCAGCGGCACGACCGGTCGGCCCAAGGGCGTCATGCAGTCGATGCGGATGGTCGGCGTCTCGACCAACGTCTCCCTGCTCGACTTCGGGTTCAAGCGCGGCGAGCTGCGCTACACGGCGTCGCCGATGTTCCACGCTGCCGGGATGGGGAGCATCTACTACGGCATCGCCCGCGGCTTCGGCTCGCTGATCCTCGACCAGTTCGACCCGCCCACGCTGCTGACGTGGATGCAGAGCGGAGAGCTGACCGGCGCCTTGCTGATGCCCACGATGCTCAAGGCGCTCCTCGACGTCCCGGGCGTGCGGGACCAGGAGTACCCCAACCTGCGCTCGATCGTCTACGGCGGATCCCCGATCGGCATCGACCTGCTCCGCGACGCCATCGACACCTTCGGGTGCGACTTCTTCAACAGCTTCGGGGCGGGCACCGAGGCCGCGGGGCAGACGATGTTCTACCCCGAGGACCACCTGCGGGCACTGGCCGGTGAGGAGCACCTCCTCGGCTCGATCGGCCGGCCGATGTACGGCGTCGACCTCCGGTTGTGCGACGAGGAGCTCAACGACGTACCGCGCGGTGTCGTCGGTGAGATCCACACCCGGTCCGAGACAGTGATGAGTGGCTACCTCGACGACCCGGAGCGCACGGCGCAGGCGGTCGTCGACGGGTGGTTCCGCGCGGGCGACCTGGCCTGGATGGACGACGACGGCTACCTGTTCCTCGTCGGCCGGAAGTCCGACATGGTCATCCGCGGCGGCGAGAACGTCTACCCCGTCGAGATCGAGGCCGTGCTGCTCGAGCATCCCTCGGTGTCCTCGGTCGCGGTGGTCGGACAGCCCGACGACTACTGGGGCGAGGTCGTGGTCGCCGCGATCGAGCTCGCCCCCGGCCACGACCTCGACGAGACCGCGCTCGCTCGCCACTGCCGGGAGCGGCTGGCGGCGTACAAGGTGCCGGTCCGGTTCTTCGCGATGGAGGACCTCCCGCGCAACGTCAACGGCAAGCTCCAGAAGTTCGCGGTCGTCGAGCTGGTGGCCGCCCGCCTCCAGGAGCAGGCCGAGGGAGGATCTCGATGAGCGACCTCGACGCATTCCGTCGGCGGGTGGAGGACTTCCTCGCAGCCCGCTTCCCGCGCCGGTCCCAGGCAGTGCGCCACGGGGAGGGCGACGACACCCTGGTCGGTGCGGCGTTCCGTGAGAGCGACGACGAGCTCGGCGACCTGCAGCGCGCACGCGCCTACCAGCGCGAGCTGTTCGACGCCGGGCTGGCCTGGCTCGACGGGCCCGTCGAGCTCGGTGGGGCCGGCCTCGGAGCCGCCGAGCGCCGGGCCTTCGCCGAGGTGGCGGCGGGCTACGAGGTCCCCGACGTGAACGGGCTGCTCGTCGGTCAGCAGATCGTCGCGCCTGCCGTGCTGGTCCACGGCACCGAGGAGCAGCGGCGCCGCTACCTGCCGGCGCTCTGGAGCGGCGAGCTCGTCGGGTGTCAGCTCTTCTCCGAGCCAGGTGCGGGCAGCGACCTCGGCAGTCTGCGGACCCGAGCCCGCAAGGTGGAGGGCGGCTGGCGGGTCGACGGGCAGAAGGTGTGGTCGTCCGGCGCGCACCTGGCCCAGGTGGGCGAGCTGCTGGCGCGCACGTCGGCCGACCCGGAGAGCCGTACCCGGGGGCTGACCATGTTCCTGCTCGACATGGGCACGCCGGGCGTGACGGTCCGGCCGCTCCGGCAGATGACCGGCACGGCGCACTTCTGCGAGGTCTTCCTCGACGACGTCTTCGTGCCCGACGACGCGGCGCTGGGTGGCGTCGGCGACGGTTGGTCGGTGGCGAACGTGTCGCTCAGCAGCGAGCGCGACAACTTCGGCGACGACACGGCGAGCCTCTTCCTCCATCTGCTGGACCGGCTCGTCCTGCTCGGCCGTGAGGTCGGTGCGGACCACGACCCCGACGTCCGGGACCGCTTGGCCGACGGCTACGTCCGTCAGGTGGTCAATCAGGCCCTGCCCTCGTCGCTCGCGGCGGCGGACCCGAGAGTGGCCGCGGTCGGGGCCAGCCTGGTCAAGCTCTTCGCGACCGACGCCGACCGGCGGCTGGTGCAGCTGGCGCTCGACGTCCTCGGTCCGTCGCTCGTCGCGGACACCGGGGCCTGGGGGACCTACGCCTGGTCCCGCGTCCTGCTGGGCATCCACGCGACTCGGATCGCGGGCGGCACCGACGAGATCCAGCGCAACATCCTCGCCGAGCGGGCGCTCGGGCTCCCTCGTGAGGCCCGACCGGCTCGTCCGGCGCAGGGCGCCGGGTGAGTCGGCCGCCCCGCCGCGCCCCGGCGC
>JAEZKN010000496.1 GCA_023415395.1 Actinomycetes bacterium | reverse complement strand
GGGTGGGGTAGAGCGATCCGTAGGAGAGCACCCGACCCCATCCGAGCATGAGGTTGAGCCTCTTGCGGAGCTCGTAGCCGTGCATGGGTGCCTCGTGCAGCAGTCCGAGGACTGCGAGCTCGATGGTCTCCGCACGACGTGCCATGCGACCTATCGTAGCGATATATCCGCGCGTTGCGAACCACCGACCTGTCACGGCGACGTGCGCGACCCCGGCAGGGCCCGCCGGCACCGACGTGTCCGACCGCACGGCGGTGTCGTCTTGGGCGCCCGCGCGCGATCCCCGTACCCTGTCGAGGATCTCGACCCCCGACCCCGGAGCCTCGACACGTGAGTGGTAAGCGGAGGGCCCAGGGCCCCGCAGTGAAGAAGACCGCTGCGAAGCGACCCCCGCGCACCCGCAAGCAGAAGGTGTTGCGGGTCGCCAAGTGGCTGGGCATCACCGGCCTGGTGCTGGTGCTGATCGGTGCCGGCGCGTTCGTCGTGCTCTACCGCGCGATCGACATCCCGGACCCCAACAAGGACTTCCAGACCGAGACCTCGTTCGTCTACTACGCCGACGGCAAGACCGAGGTCGGCAGCTTCGCCACCCAGAACCGTGACTCGATCCCGCTCGACGAAATGCCGGAGAACCTCCAGAACGCGGTCGTCGCGGCGGAGAACCGCACCTTCTGGAGCGACAAGGGCATCGACCCCAAGGGCATCATCCGCGCGGCGTTCAGCAACGCCCAGGGCAACGCCCAGCAGGGCGCGTCGACCATCACCCAGCAGTACGTGAAGATCCTCTACCTGAGCCAGGAGCGCTCCTACAAGCGCAAGGTCAAGGAGGCGATCCTCTCGCTGAAGGTCCAGCGCGAGCAGAGCAAGTCCGAGATCCTCGAGGGCTACCTCAACACCATCTACTTCGGCCGGGGCGCCTACGGCGTGCAGGCGGCCGCGAACGCCTACTTCGACAAGGACGCCAAGGACCTCAACCTCAAGGAGTCCGCGGTCCTCGCGAGCGTGCTCAACAACCCCTCGGGCTTCGACCCGGCCAACGGCAAGGACGCCCGGGCGCGGCTGAAGTCCCGCTACACCTACGTCCTCGACGGCATGGCCGAGGCCGACAACATCCCGGCCGAGAAGGCCGAGAAGGCCCAGCGCCGGCTCCCGAAGTTCCCCGAGATCAAGGCCGAGAGCCGGTACGGCGGGCAGAAGGGCCACATGCTCACGCTGGTGCGCAACGAGCTCAAGCGGCTCGGCTACACCGACGAGCAGATCGACGGCGGCGGCCTGCGCGTCACCACCACCTTCACCGCGAAGGACATGGCGGCCGCGGCCGCAGGCGTGGCCGAGGCCCGCCCCGAGGGCCTCAGCGACAAGGAGCTGCACGTCGGTGTGGCCAGTGTCGAGCCCGGCACCGGCGCGGTGCGTGGCTTCTACGGCGGCCAGGACTACCTGCAGTCGCAGATCAACTGGGCGGTCGCCGGCGGCCAGGGTGGCTCGACGCTCAAGCCCTTCGAGCTGGTGGCCGCGATCCGCGATGGCTTCTCGCTCAAGGACACCTTCGACGGCAACTCGCCCTACTACCTGCCCGACGGCTCCGACGTCGAGAACCAGGGCAACATCAGCTACGGCTCGGCCGTGAGCATGATCAAGGCGACCGAGGACTCCATCAACACCGCGTTCATCGACATGGCCCTGGCCATGGAGGACGGGCCGGAGAAGATCCTCCAGGCGATGAAGGACATGGGCCTGCCGCCGGCCGAGCGCACCTCGAAGGTCCACGGCTTCCCCGACCAGACCCCGGGCCTGCAGCCGAACATCGGCGTCGCCCTGGGCAGCGCCACGGTCAGCCCGATCAACATGGCCAACGCCTACGCGACCCTCGCCGCCGAGGGCAAGGCCGCGCAGCCCTACATCATCGAGAAGGTGCAGGAGGCCGACGGGACGACCACCTACACCCACAAGGTGCAGACGCGCGACGCCGTCGACCCCGACATCGCCGCGGACGTCTCCTACGCCCTCCAGCAGGTCGTCAAGGCCGGCTCCGGCACGGCGGCGCTGGCGCTCGGCCGTCCGGCCGCGGGCAAGACCGGCACCTCGACCAACGACGAGGGTGACGTGGTCTCGTCCTGGTTCACCGGCTACACCCCGCAGCTGGCGACGTCGGTCGTCTACGTCCGCGGCAAGGGCGCGGAGCCGCTCGACGGCTACCTCGAGCCGTTCTTCGGCGGCACCTACCCGGCCCAGACCTGGACCGCGGTGATGAGCGACGCGATGGAGGGCCTCGAGGTCGAGACCTTCCCGCCGCCGGTCTACGTCGACGGCGAGGCCCCGTCGACCGGCCACGAGCCGGCCCCGCCGGCGCCCACCAAGACCAAGACGCCGAAGCCGTCGCCCACGAAGTCGCCGACCAAGTCCCCGACGAAGTCCCCGTCCCAGACGCCGTCCCAGACGCCGAGCGAGGAGCCGTCGGAGTCCTGCGGCCTGCTGGGCTGCGAGACGCCGACGCCGACCGAGCCCCCGTCGCAGAGCCCCTCCCAGACGCCCAGCCAGCCGGCTGGTCCCGGCGGCGGCTCCGGCGGCGGTGCCGGGGGCGGCCGGGACCGGAGCGGACGCCGGCGTACCCCGTCCCCCCGGGCGGCCTGATGCCGCCGGCGCGCGGTGACTGGGTCGACCCCACCACGGACGACCCGGTCGTCGGCGCGCTGAGCGAGAGCGTCGGCGGGCCGGCGGGCACGCACACGGGCCGGCACCGCTGGTGGACGCCCGTGCGGGTGGTGCTGGCGATGACCGCGGTCGTGCTCGCCCTCGGGATGGTGCAGAAGACCGGCTGCTACCAGAGCACCTGGCAGGACGGCGAGACCCGCTACACCCAGATGTGCTACTCCGACCTGCCCTACCTCTACACGGGTCGGGGGTTCGCCGAGCTCAGCTGGCCCTACAGCGACGACGACGAGACGCGGGCGCGCTACGAGGTCATGGAGTACCCCGCCGGCATCGCCTACTGGGCCTACGGCACCGCGGTCCTCACCCACTGGCTGACCGGGTCGCCCGACGTCGAGGAGCGCTACCGGATGCCGGTGGCCGACTTCGCGAGCACCCCCGAGGTCCTGCGGGAGATGCGCGCGTTCTTCCTGGTCAACGCACTGGGCTTCGCGGTGCTCACGCTGCTCGCGGTCTGGTTCCTGGCCGGGGTGAACCCCCGCCGTCCCTGGGACGCCGCGGCGTTCGCCCTCTCCCCGGCCCTGCTGCTGACCGGGCTGGTGAACTGGGACCTGGTCGCGGTGGTGTTCGTCGCCGCGGCGCTGTGGGCCTGGGCCCGGGAGAGACCGCTGCTCGCCGGCGTGCTGATCGGGGTCGGCACCGCCGTCAAGCTCTACCCGCTCTTCCTCCTCGGCGGGATCCTGGTCATCTGCCTGCGCCAACGGCGGATCCGCACGTTCGTGACCGCCATGCTGGGCGCGGCCGGCGCGTGGCTGGTCACCAACGCGCCGGCGTACCTCACCGGACCCGACGAGTGGAAGGTCTTCTGGTCCTTCAACTCCGACCGTGGCGCCGACCTCGGCTCGGTCTGGCTGGTCGTCCAGCAGGCGCTGGACCGGGCGGGCGACCCGTTCGCCTTCGACCCGCACACGATCAACGTCGGGTCCTGGCTCTTCTTCGGCGTGTGGTGCGTGGGGGTCCTGGCGCTGGGGCTGACCTCGCCGTCGACGCCCCGGCTGGCGCAGCTCGGGTTCCTGGTCGTCGCCGGCTTCCTGCTGGTCAACAAGGTCTACTCACCGCAGTACGTCCTGTGGCTGCTGCCGCTCGCCGTGCTCGCGCGGCCGCGCTGGCGCGACCTGCTGATCTGGCAGGCGGGCGAGGTGCTCTACTTCGCCGCGGTGTGGTGGTACCTCGGCGGCTACCTGGCGCCGGCCTCGGGCGGCGACGCCGGGTTCTACTGGGTGGCCACGCTGCTGCGCGTCGCGTGCGAGCTCTACCTGGTGGCCGTCGTCGTGCGCGACATCCGCGCGCCCCGGCACGACCCCGTGCGACGTGCCGGCCTCGACGCGGCCGCTCGTCCCTCGCGGCCTCCGCGACCAACGACCACGCCGGCGGTCGAGTAGCGCGCGGGTGGCGGCCCTCTTCGTCGGTCGAGGCGCGCGCGGGTGGCGGCCCTCTTCGTCGGTCGAG
>JAEZKN010000487.1 GCA_023415395.1 Actinomycetes bacterium | reverse complement strand
CACGGGCAGCGGATCCGTGCCCGGGCTCGCGGCTGGTGAGCCGACCTAGGGTCGGATCGACTCCCGCTGCTCTCAGCCTTGTCGGCCCCGCCCGCGGAGGCATCGCCACAATTGGTGACCGCGGTCTGGGGCGACGGTGCCCTGAGTCGACGACTCAGTAGGCGCCTTGGTGCCGGAGCACGGCACGGACCGTCCGGGCGAGGATGTGCAGGTCGAGACCGAGCGACCAGTTCTCCACGTACTGGAGGTCGAGACGCATCGACTCCTCCCACGACAGGTCGGAGCGTCCGCTGACCTGCCACAAGCCGGTCAGTCCGGGCGTCACCACCAGCCGGCGGTGGGCGTCTCGGTCGTAGAGCTCGACCTCGCGCGGCAGGGGCGGGCGTGGTCCCACCAGGGCCATGTCACCCCGGGCCACGTTGAGGAGTTGCGGGAGCTCGTCGAGCGAGTAGCGGCGGAGCACTGCGCCGATGCGGGTCACGCGCGGATCGTTCGTCATCTTGAACAGGACCCCGTCGCGGTCCCCCTCGGCCAGGAGGGCCGACAAGCGGTCTTCGGCGTCCGTGCACATGGTGCGCAGCTTGTACATGGTGAACAGCTGTCCGTTGCGCCCCACACGCGTCTGCCGGAACAGGGCCGGACCGGGAGAATCGAGCCGGACGGCCAACGCCAGCAGGAGCAGCACGGGCGCAAGCACGGCGAGAGCAGCGAGGGCAGCCAGACGCTCCCATGCCGACTTCACCATCCTGCTCGTTCCGCGCAGGGCCGGGTGTCGCACGTGCAGGACCGAGAGAGACCCGGTCGTCTGCAGGTCTGCCCGGCGGGGGCCGACCAGCTGCAGACCGGTGGCGACGTAGAGGGCAGTGCGGCCGCTCTCGAGGCGCCAGGCGAGCCTGCGCAGACGTGCGGGGTCGATGTGGCGGCACGGCACCGCGACCACGGCGTCGGCGCCGTACCGCGCGACCGCGTCCGGCAGGTTGCGCAGTCCGGGTGTCGTCGGGACTCCGAGCGCGGCCACGCCGTCCGGGCGACCGGTCACGCACGCGCCCACCACGACGACCGGGCTTCCGGAGGTGCGGAGGTCCTGCAGGAACCGCGTGACTCCGTGCTCGTGCCCCGCGACCACGACCAACGGCATCGCCGCACCGGCGCGCCGCGAGACCAGGGAAGCGCCGGTGCGATGGAGCAGGGTCGCGGAGGTGACCAGGACGACGAAGGTGAGGAGGTCGCCAGGTCGTAGCGCGGGGACCACGGCGGCGAGCACGAGACCGAGGCAGGCCAGGCCGATCCCGGCGCGGAGGACGGGTTGGACCAGGCCGGTGCCCGTCGTGGCGCCCAGTGGGCTCGGCCGGCGAGCCGACGCCAGCAGCACCACCCAGGTGGCGACCAGGGCCACATCGGCCGACGTCCCCGAGGGGCGGAGCACGCCGGCGAGCGCCAGCGCCAGCACCGCGTCGACGAGCAGCCGGGGGACGCGCGTGGAAGGCCTGCGGACGGAAGCCGTGGTCGGCCGTGCCGCCCACCGGTGCAGCGGTGGCTCCCACTCGAGGCTGGGTGAGGGGGCGGACGCGACCATGGGTTCCTCCGGGGCTGACGCTCCGCGCACCGCAGAGCGTGCCAGCAACCTAGGAACGTCCTGGTCGGAGTGGACCCGCCTCGGGCGGGAATCGACCAAATGAGGGAGGAGTGTCAGGCCGCACCGGTCGAGACGTCCGCCGGCCAGCGGGCCCGGAGCGCGAGCGCCACCGCGGCCAGCTGCGAGCTCACGTCGAGCTTGCGCAGGATCGCCTTGATCTGGGTGCGGACCGTGGCCTCGGACACCACCGCCTCTCGCGCGATCTCCGCGGCGGTCAGCCCGCGGATGAGGGCGCTGAGCACTTCGGCCTCCCGCCTGCTCAGCGAGTCCAGCCGCGCGTGTGCGTCACGCATCTGCGAGTGGTGCAGCCGGGCCTGTCGGAGCAGCTCCTCGCGCTCCTCCCTCGTCATCGCCGGGCGACCCGTGGCCGCCAACCGGATGCTCGTCAGCACCTCGTTCAACGAGGCGGACTTCGGCACGACCGCCTGGGCGCCGCGTTGCACCGCCTCGCCGAGGCGAGCGCGCTCGACGGTCGCGGTCACGACGACGACGGCAACGCCGTCAGCACGCAACGGTCCGATGAGGCGCAGCCCGTCACGTGCACCGCCCAGGCCGAGGTCGAGCAGGACGAGCTGGGGGCGACGCCGGCGGATCTCGGCCAGCAGGCGGTCGGGTGCCAGCTCTTGGACGGGGACGAGGTCGACGTCGTGGCCCTCGAGGGCGAGCGCCGTCCGCAGCGACTCGGCGAACAGCTCGTGGTCGTCGACGACCGTGATCCTCGTGCTCGGCACGCCGCGCGGCACGGGACTCACGCTCCCGGCGGCCCGAGCACGGGGGACGCCCCGTGTCCGGGCCGGTAGGGCAGCACTCGGAGGTCGGCGTCGAGGGCTGCCGGCGGCTGCCAAGGGCGCGTGGGCTGGTGGGGCCCACGCGCGGCGCGGGTGTGGTCCATCGTTCCTCCGAGAGATCTGGGCCTCTCTATTGAGCCACGTTTCCGCAAAATGAGCGTCAAATTCGCGTTAAACAGGTAAAAAGTCGACGGAATTCTTATAGGGAGAGAATTCGTCCCTTTTATGTGTGTGCGCAGCGTCAGAGCTGTCAGGGCACGACCGCCGCGACGTTCGTGTCCGACCGGGGCGCGTCCTGGTGGCCGGCCGACCAGGCGTCGAGGCCGTCGGTCCGGACCGCCTGCCACAGCTCGGCGCCCGCGGCCCGGTCGAGGTGGACGACGCTCTGGTCGCCCTCCCACCCGACCCCTCGCACGGGGACGGTCAGGGTGCGGACGTCGTTGCGG
>JAEZKN010000459.1 GCA_023415395.1 Actinomycetes bacterium | reverse complement strand
CGGCGGGGGGGGGGGGGGGGGGCCCCCCCCCCCCCCCCACCCTCCGGGGAGGTACGCCGGGGTCAGAAGTCCTCGTCGAACCCGACCGAGCCGGAGACGCCCACCTGGTAGGCCGACACCTTGCGCTCGAAGAAGTTCGACAGCTCCTGCACGTCCTGCAGCTCCATGAACGCGAGCGGGTTCTTCGAGCCGTAGATCAGGGGGAGGCCGAGCCGCTCCATGCGCCGGTCGGCGACGTACTCCAGGTAGGAGCGCATGTCCGCGGTCGAGAGGCCGGCGACGCCACCGCCGAGGAGGTCCTCGGCGAACTGTGCCTCGGCGTCGACGCCGTCGATGAGCATCTGCCGGACCTGCCGGCCCATCTCCTCGTCGAACAGCTCGGGCTCCTCCTCGCGCACGGTGTCGACCACGTCGAAGGCGAAGGCCATGTGCATCGACTCGTCGCGGAACACCCAGTTGGTGCCGGACGCGAGGCCGTTGAGCAGGCCGCGCGAGCGCAGGAAGTAGACGTAGGCGAAGGCGCCGTAGAAGAACAGGCCCTCGATGACGGCGGCGAAGCAGATCAGGTTGAGCAGGAACGCCCGCCGGTCCTCGGCCGTCCGGAGCTCGCGGAGCTCGAAGACCGAGTCGATCCACTGGAAGCAGAAGTCGGCCTTGGCCTTGATGGACGGGATGTTGTCCACGGCCGCGAACGCCTCGTGCCGCTCGGTCTCGTCGGGGACGTAGGTGTCGAGCAGCGTGAGGTAGAACTGCACGTGCACCGCCTCCTCGAAGAGCTGGCGGGAGAGGTAGAGCCGGCCCTCGGGACTGTTGATGTGCTGGTAGAGGTTCAGCACCAGGTTGTTCGCGACGATCGTGTCGCCGGTGGCGAAGAACGCCACGAGCCGGGACACGAGGTGCCGCTCGGCGTCCGTGAGCCGCTGGAGGTCCTTGAGGTCGGAGTGCAGGTCGACCTCCTCGACCGTCCAGGTGTTCTTGATCGCGTCGCGGTAGCGGTCGTAGAAGTGCGGGTAGCGCATCGGCCGCAGGGTCAGGTTCATCCCGGGGTCGAGCAGGCTCTTGGTCTCGGTGGTGGTCTCGGTGGTGGTCTCGGTGGTGGTGGTCATGCGCAGGCCTCACAGGTCTCGGGGTTCTCCAGGGAGCAGGCGATCGCCTCGGCGTCGGGGGCGGCCACCGGCACCGTCGTCTGCTGGATGCGTGTCGCGGGGCGCGAGCGCAGGTAGTAGGTCGTCTTCAGCCCGGACTTCCAGGCGTGCAGGTACATCGAGGAGAGCTTCCCGATCGACGGACCGGCGATGAAGAGGTTCAGCGACTGGCTCTGGTCGATGTACGGCGAGCGTGCGGCCGCCATGTCGATCAGCGCCCGCTGCGGCAGCTCCCAGGCGGTGCGGAAGAGCGTGCGGACCTCCTCGGGAAGTGCCGCCACTCCCTGGACCGACCCCTCGGCCCGCTTGATCTCCTCGCGGACCTCCGGCGTCCACAGGCCGCGCTGCTTGAGCTCGCGCACGAGCGCGCTGTTGACCTGGAGGAACTCGCCGGAGAGCGTCTCGCGCTTGAACAGGTTCGAGACCTGCGGCTCGATGCACTCGTAGCACCCCGCGATCGACGCGATCGTCGCCGTGGGGGCGATCGCGACCAGCAGCGAGTTGCGCAGCCCGTGCTCGGCGACCCGCTCGCGCAGCTCCGCCCAGCGCTCGGCCTGCGTCGGCGTCACGCCCCACAGGTCGGGCTGGAGGTCACCGCGGGCGGCCCGGGTGTCGGCGTACGCCGGGTGCGGCCCGTGCCGGCGGGCGAGGTCGCAGGAGACCTCGAGTGCCGTCAGGTAGATCTCCTCCTGGATCCGGGTCGAGAGCTCGCGCGCCTCGGCGGAGTCGAAAGGCAGACGCAGGGCGAAGAAGACGTCCTGGAGCCCCATCAGGCCGAGGCCGATCGGACGCCAGCGCGGGTTGGAGGCAGCCGCCTCGTCGCTGGGGTAGTAGTTGATGTCGATGACCCGGTCGAGCAGCGGCACCGCCGTCCGCACGGTCTCGCGCAGCCGGTCCCAGTCGACGCCGTCGGCGTCGACGTGCCGGGCCAGGTTGACCGAGCCCAGGTTGCAGACCGCGGTCTCGCCGTCGGAGGAGACCTCGATGATCTCGGTGCACAGGTTGGACAGGTGGACGACCGGCCCGCCCGACTCGTCGCCGGTCTGGTTGCACGTGCGGTTGGCGGCGTCCTTGAAGGTCATCCAGCCGTTGCCGGTCTGCGCGAGCGTGCGCATCATCCTCCCGTAGAGCTCGCGGGCCGGGACCTGCCGCACGACGCGGCCCTCCGCCTCGGCCCGGCGGTACGCCGCGTCGAACGCCTCGCCCCACAGGTCGGGCAGCTCGGGTGCCTGGTCGGGGTCGATCAGCGACCAGGCTTCGTCGGCCTCCACCCGGCGCATGAACTCGTCGGGGACCCAGTTGGCCAGGTTGAGGTTGTGGGTGCGGCGGGCGTCCTCGCCGGTGTTGTCGCGCAGCTCGAGGAACTCCTCGACGTCCGGGTGCCACGGCTCGAGGTAGACGCACGCAGCGCCCTTGCGCCGTCCGCCCTGGTTGACCGCGGCCACCGAGGAGTCCAGCGTGCGCAGGAAGGGCACGATGCCGTTGGACTGGCCGTTGGTGCCGCGGATGAGCGCGCCCCGGGAGCGGATGCGGGAGAAGGCGATGCCGATCCCGCCGGCGAACTTCGAGAGCTTCGCGACCTGGGCGTAGCGCGAGTAGATCGAGTCGAGGTCGTCGCGCGGGCTGTCGACCAGGTAGCACGAGGACATCTGGGTGTGCCGGGTGCCGGAGTTGAAGAGCGTCGGGCTGCTGGGAAGGTAGGCCAGCGACGACATCAGCCGGTAGAAGCGGATCGCCTCGGCCGGGGTCTCGGCCAGGCCGCAGGCGACCCTCAGCAGGAAGTACTGCGGCGTCTCGATCACGAGCCGGGTCGTGGGGTGCCGCAGCAGGTAGCGGTCGTAGACGGTGCGCAGCCCGAAGTACTCGAACCGCCGATCGGCCTCGCCGTCGACCGCGACGTCCAGCTTGCGCGCGTTGTCCTTGACGAACGCCGCCGTCGCGTCGCCGATCAGGCCCTCGGCGTGCCCGAGGGCGATCGCCTGGCTGAAGGACGCGACGCCCTGGTTGCGGACCTCCTTGTCGACGTAGCCGGCCAGCAGCCGTGCGGCGAGCCGGGAGTACTGCGGCTCCTCGCCGATCATCTCCGCGGCGGTCTGGATCGACAGCCGGTCCAGCTCGGCGGTCGTCGCGCCGTCGTAGAGCCCGCTGATGGTGCGGGTGGCGACCCGCATCGGGTCGACGTCGGCCAGGTCGCCGCTCACGCGGTCGACCGCGCGGACGATCTTGTTGACGTCGACCGGCTCGCTGTCGCCGTTGCGCTTGCGCACCTGCATCGACGCGCGCGCCGGTGCTTCGGTGATTGTCATCTCTCTCCTCGCGAGATCGGGGTCGCGGGAGGAGACGGGGACGCGCCAGCGCCTGCCGTCAGCCGTCCCACGAGGCCTCGGACCACCGCACCCGGCGGGTGCGGTGCGCTGGCAGGTCTTCGGACTCGCGGGCACACCGATCGCTCGGTTCCTAGTGGCCGTCGCTTCCCAGATCTCCCGGGGCTCGGGAGGGCATCCAGTGCTGATGACGGCGGTCGTTCCCACTCACCGCTGCGGGGCAGTCCCGGACTCACACCGGGTTCCCTCTTGCCTCGACGTCCCTGGCGGGGACGCCGAACCAGCTGCGGTAGACACCATATGTAGCGCCGGTGGGGAAGTGGGGGACCAGATGTTGTGGCGGCGTGTCGGCGCAGGCGTCAGGCGCGACGCCCGCTCAGGAGGTACTGCAGCTGCACGTCGTGCCCGGGGGCGACGCCGTGCTGCCGGTCGAGCTCGAGCATCTCCTCCAGCGGCGTGATGGTGACGTCGACGAGCCCGGCCCGGCGCAGCACGTCGGCGGTCTCCTCGATGCTCCGGGCGTCGGCCAGGGGGAGCTCGCCCTCGGGCCGGTCGCCGTAGAGCGCGCCGAGGCCGTCGGTGAACCAGGTGCTGTCGACCATGGCCACGACGCCGCCCGGGCGCAGCAGCCGCACCCAGCTGGCCGCCGCGGCGTCGGGGTCGCGCAGCGTCCACATCACGTAGCGACCGACCACCGCGTCGTACGACGCCGGCGCGAAGTCCGGGGCGACCGCGTCGCCGGCGAGGAAGCGGGGCGCCCCGGCCGTGCCGGCCGCTCGCTCCTGGGCGATCGCGAGCATGCCGTCGGCGAGGTCGATGCCGGTCACCCGGTGGCCGAGCCCGGCGAGCAGGAACGCCACGTGCCCGCTGCCGGTGCCCACGTCGAGGACGTCCGCGGGCGCGGGTGGCAGCGCGTCGGTCCAGACGCGGCTCCAGGCGGCGAGGTCGAGGTCACGGCGCTCGGGGCGCTGCTGGTAGGCGTCGTAGCCCGGCGCGCGGTCGGTCCAGTAGTGGTTGATCGAGTCCTGCAGGTTCATCGGGTGGTGTCCTCCTGGACGTGGGTCGGGTG
>JAEZKN010000456.1 GCA_023415395.1 Actinomycetes bacterium | reverse complement strand
GCCGCGGGTCGAGCGCCGGCCGCCCACGGCGTCCACCCCGCCTGCCGACGTCGAGGACCTGGTGCGGCACCTCCAGGGCGTCGCGGCGCTCTCGCCCGAGCCCGACTCCGCCGGCAACGGCACGATCGAGGTCCAGACGATCGGCGACCAGCACGTGGTCTACCTGCCGGGCACCGACGACATGATGACGCTGCCGTGGACCCAGGACGGCGACGTGCGGGACATGGCCACCAACCTGCTGCTCAGCGCCGGCCTGCCGAACGCCTACCAGCACGGGATCCTCGAGGCGATGCACCAGGCCGGCATCGGGCCGGAGGACCCGGTCCTGCTCGTCGGCCACTCGCAGGGCGGGATGGAGGCGGCCGCGATCCTCAGCCAGGGCAGCGACTTCAACGTCACCCACGTGGTGACCGCCGGGTCACCGACAGCCCAGGTCACCGCGTTCCCCGAAGGCAGCCACGTGCTCTCGCTCGAGCACGAGGGGGACGTCGTCCCCCACCTCGACTTCGCGCCGAACCCGGACTCCGTCGAGCAGGTGACGGTCACCTTCGACGGCACCGACGGCCCGCACGGCATCGAGGGGGAGCACGCCTACGAGCACTACGTCGCCGGCGCCGCCCTGGTCGACGACGCCGCCGACCCGGGCATCCGCGAGCAGCACGCGAGCCTGCACGCGGCCGGGTTCCTCGGCGCCGGCGGCGTCGCGACGAGCCAGGTCTTCGCGATCTCCCGCCCGGACTGAGCGCGAGGCGTCAGAGGATGTCGTGGACGAACTCGCCGAGCTGGGTGAGGTTGCGGCACTCGACCATCGGCACGACCGCGCCGTACCTCGTGGCGGCCGAGTCGCCGGTGTCCCAGTGGCGCCGGTGCTCGGGGTTGAGCCACCAGGCGTGCCGGGCAGAGCGGGCGAGCCGCTGCAGCACGTCGACGTGCAGGTCGGCGTAGTTGGAGCGCGCGTCGCCGAGGATCAGCAGCGAGGAGCGCGGACCGACCGCGTCGGCGTAGGACTCCTCGAACCTCTGCAACGCGCGGCCGTAGTTGGTCCGCCCCCACAGCGCTGCGTGCGCGGTGCTGGCGGCCAGTCCGGCGAGCACGTCGGCCGGGTCGGCGCCGGGCTTGAAGTGGTGGGTCACCTCGTGGACGTGGTCGATGAACGTGAACGCCCGGACCTTGTCGAACTGCTCGCGCAGCGCGTAGACGAGCAGCAGCGTGAACTGCGCGAAGTTCGCGACCGACCCGCTCACGTCGCAGAGCACGACGAGCTCGGTGCGGTGCGGGCGCTTGGGGCGGTGGTGCGTGACGAGGGGTACGCCGCCGGTGGAGACCGACGCGCGGACGGTACGCCGGAAGTCCAGCGGTCCCCGCCGCCGGGCGTGGTGCTCCTGGGTGAGCCGGGTGGCGAGCCGCCGCGCCAGGGGGTAGATCTCGCGCCGCATCTGCTCGAGGTCGGCCTTGCGCGCGGAGGTGAACTCGATCCGGTCGACCGAGGGCCGGATGGCGACGTTCGCGACATGCTCGGGACCCTTCTCCTCCGCGATCCGGCGCCGGGCGTCGGCCTCGACCTGACCGGTGAAGGCGCCGATGCGGCGACGGGCCTCGACGCGCGCGTCCTCCAACCGCCCGTCTCCCACCAGGGCCTGGGCGATCCGGTCGACCAGCTCCTGCGGCGAGACCCGCTGGAGGGCGGTGTAGGCGGACCACGACGAGAGGCCGGGCCCGCGGCCGGGCATGGCGCCGAACCGCCCGACCATCTCCGCCGCCAGGTCGAGCAGCGCCTGCTCGTCGCTCTCCTCCCCCTCCCCGCCCAGGGCGTCGGCCAACCGGTCGCGGAAGTCGCTCAGCGCCTGGGCGTTGTCGGTCACCGGCTCCTGACCCTCCGCGGCGACCCCGTCGCCGACCATCCGGGGGAAGTAGACGTCGAACAGCGCGTCGAAGGTCGGCCGCTGGGCCTGCTTCTTGACCAGCGTCGCGGCGTACGCCGCCCGGACGTGCTCGCGTCGGTCCCAGTCGAGCGCACCGAGCGCCGCGACGGCGTCGAGGTCCTCGGCGAGCGACACCGACATCCCGGCGGCGCGGAGCGCCTCCAGGAAGGCGATGTGCCGGTCGACCAGCCCGCTGCTCATCAGCCGAGCCTCAGCTCCCGCACGGCCTTCTCGTGGTCCGAGGCGTGCTTGAGGATGACGCCGAGGGTGTCGTTGACGACCTTGGGGTCCAGGTCGCGGATCTCCAGCGCCACCAGGGTCCTGGCCCAGTCGACGGACTCCGCGATCGACGGCGCCTTCTTCAGCTCGAGGTCGCGCAGCCGGTGCACGACGTCGACCAGCGAGTGCGCGACCCGGTCCTCGAGGCCGGGCACCTGGCCGGTGACGATCTCCCGCTCCCGCTCGGCGTCGGGGTAGTCCAGGTGCAGGTAGAGGCAGCGCCGCTTCACCGCCTCCGACAGCTCGCGGGTGGCGTTCGAGGTGAGGACGACGAACGGCCGGCGTACCGCCTCGACGGTCCCGAGCTCCGGGATGGTCACCTGGAAGTCCGAGAGCACCTCGAGCAGCAGGCCCTCGACCTCGACGTCGGTCTTGTCGACCTCGTCGACGAGCAGGACGGTCGGCTGGTCGCGCCGGATCGCGGTCAGCAGCGGGCGGGTCAGCAGGAACTCCTCGGTGAAGATGTCGTCGTGGGTCTGCTCCCACGACTGCTCACCGGTGGCCTGGATGCGCAGCAGCTGCTTCTTGTAGTTCCACTCGTAGAGCGCGCGGGCCTCGTCGAGCCCCTCGTAGCACTGGAGACGCACGAGCTCGGCGCCCGTCACCCGCGCCACCGCCTTGGCCAGCTCGGTCTTGCCGACACCCGCCGGCCCCTCGACGAGCAGGGGCTTCTCGAGGGCGCCGGCGAGGTAGGCCGTCGTCGCGGTCGACGCGTCCGCGAGGTAGCCCTGCTCGGCGAGGCGGGCCGCGGCGTCGTCCGGGGAGGCGAACCAGGAGGTGGGGTGGACCATGCCACCCATCTTGACCTACGACGCGGCGTCACCTCCGGGGCGCACCGGTCGTTGGTACGCGCGGGAGATGAAGGCACTCCGACCGTGGGGGGAGGCGTGCCGTGGACCCGCTACCAGGAGGACCCATGCCGCGTCGGCTCCCTCGTCCTGCGCGCCTCGCGCTCGGCCTCACCAAGGTGGCCGTGATCGGCTCGGTCGCCACCGCCGGCCTGGCGGCGCAGCCCGCCGCGTCCTCGGGTCCGGGGTACGCCGGCTACCCCGCCGGCGAGGCTCCGACCCCCGCGGCCCGGCTCCTGGTGGAGCACCGCTGCTCGGCGGTCGGGTTCGCCGACGCCACGCCGCTCTCGGCGATCGTCCGCACGGCGCGGGGCCAGCTGCGGCACGTGTCCTTCGACGTCGGCTGGGAGGTCTACACCCGCCACGGCGCCGCGCAGCTGGTCGCCGTCTGCCTCGCGGAGGCTCCGGCCCAGGGCTGAGCAGGGCCTCCGGCCGACCGACCGCGGCGGCCCTCGCCGTCGTCGGTGACGGCGTTGCACGCATCGGGCCGGTCGAGGACCACCGTGGTGACCGGGCCGTCGACCAGCGTCCGCACGGTCACGGCTGGACCTCGGTCGTGGCGGCGGCGTGGCGGCGCGCGAGCTCCTGGTAGTACGGCGGGTTCTGCTCGACCCAGAACTCCGAGGACGTGCCCTCGATCGGCTTGGTGGGCTTCGCGGGGATGCCGGCCACGACCATCCCGCCCGGGAGCCGGGTGCCGGGGGTGACCACCGAGCCCGCGGCGACCAGCGTGCGGGGCCCGACGACGGCGTGGTCGAGCAGCGTCGAGCCGTTGCCGACCAGGGCCTGCTCGCCGACCTCGTCGCAGTGCACGACGCAGCCGTGGCCGACGGTCGCGTCCCTCCCGATGGTGAGCGTCGCGCCGGGAGCGGCGTGGAGGACGGAGTTGTCCTGCACGTTGGCCCCCTCGCGGACCACGATCGTGCAGATGTCGGCCCGCAGCACCGCGCCGTACCAGACCGAGGCGCCGGCCTCGACGGTCACGTCGCCGATCAGCGTCGCGGTGGGCGCGACGAAGGCGTCGGGGTGGACGGACGGGCGCTTGCCCTCGAACTCGAACAGTGGCATGGCGCCATTGTGCTCAGCGCACCCGGACCTCCACCGGGCGGATGCCGGTCGCGGCCAGCCGGGCCTTGCCGGGCTCGAGGCCGGCCGGCAGCTCGAAGGTCCACGTCGCCACGTGGTCGTCGTCGGCGTCGACGGTGCCGAGCGTCCAGCTGCGGCCCATCTGGATGATCCGCAGCTCGACGTCGCGCTGCGGCTCGGCGGGGTCGTCGACCTGGCAGTCGTCGCACCCGACGGCGCACGACTCGCTGTCCTCGCAGCCGTCGCTCAGGCCCTCGGCCTCGACGGTCTGCTCGCCACCACGGACGAGCACGATGCGCTCGTCGCTGAAGGTCGGCGCTGCGCAGGACGCGCTCGCGCCGTCCTCGGGGAACGGCACGATCGTCAGGCCGAGCAGGGTCGCCAGCAGGGCGACGAGGAGCGGACGCACTCCCCGATGATGGGCCCTCGGACCCGGCGTGTCAGGGGTTCTGCCTCTCCTCGTAGTCCGTCGCGTGCGGGCCGCTGTCCGGCGAGCCCTGCTTCGGGTCGTACTCGCCCTCGGCGGCAGGACCGTCGGTCGTGTCGGACTGCTCCTGCTCCTCCGCGTCGTCGTCGAGGTGGCCGAGGTGCTGGGACTCGTGGTCGCTCATGGCGCGGCCAGTACCCCCTCGGACGGCGCGGAAACGGCTGCCCTCCGGGTCCCGGCGCCGGTGACCTCCCGGAGCTTGGCGTCGTCGACACTGCCGGGTACGGCGGTGTAGGCGACGATCTTCAGGTCGAGGTCGGCCTCGGTGAGGACGTCGCAGTCGACCTGGATCTCGCCGACCGCCGGGTGCCGGATCGTCTTGCGGTCCTCGGTGTGCCGGGCCACCTGGCCCTCGGCCCAGAACCGCGCGAACCGGGCGTTGCCCGCCAGCGTGCGTGCGACCAGGCTGCTCACCCGAGGGTCGTCGGGATAGCGCACGGACGCCTGCCGCAGGTCCGCGACGAGGGCACGGTCGGCGGCCTCGGCGTTCGCCGGGATGACCGGCCAGCTGGTCAGCCGGCCCCGGTCGTCGGCGACCGGGAACCGGAGGCGCACCAGGTTGCGCACCTCCGGCAGCAGCCCGGTGGGGTCCCCGAAGAGGCCGGCCCAGGACGCGTTCCACCACACGAGGCTCCAGTCGGCGGCGAAGACGGCGATGGGGGTCTCGGCGAGCCGGTTGAGCAGCCGGTCCATCCCGGGCGGCAGGCGGTCGGGGAACCTCCCCACGGGGGGCGGGTTGAGGCCCGCCAGCCGGTAGAGGTGGGCTCGCTCCTCGTCGTCGAGCTGCAGCGCTCGGGCGAGCGCCGCGACGACCTGGTCGGACGGCGCCGTGGCCCGGCCCTGCTCGAGACGGACGACGTAGTCGACGGAGATGCCCGCGAGCTCGGCCAGCTCCTCGCGCCGCAACCCGGGAGAGCGACGGTCCCGGCGCAGCGGCAGCCCCGCCCGCTCGGGCGAGAGCCGGTCACGCCAGCCGCGCAGCGTCGTTCCCAGCAGGTTGTCGACGGCGTCCACGCCGCCATTCTGCCTCCGCGGCCCTGAGGCGTCCGTGGCCCTGGGTCGCGCTGGGTGGCACCCGCAGTCCCAGGGAGTCGCGGTCACTGGTGGGGGCCCCGGGCGCCGACCAGGCTCGGGACATGACCATCACCCTCATCACCGGCGCCAACAAGGGGATCGGGTTCGAGACGGCGCGCCGCCTCACCGAGCTCGGCCACACCGTCCTGCTCGGCGCCCGCGACCCCGGGCGCGGACGGTACGCCGCCGACCGGATCGGTGCCCGCTTCGTCCACCTCGACGTCACCGACGACGCCCTCGTCGCCGCGGCCGCCGCGGACGTCGCCGCGCACGAGGGCGCCGTCGACGTGCTCGTGAACAACGCGGGCATCATCGGCTCGACCGAGCGCGCCGAGGCCCTCGACGGCACCGACGCCGCCCTGGTCCTCGACACCAACGTCACCGGCATCGTCCGGGTGACCCATGCCTTCCTCCCGTTGCTGCGGCGAAGCGACGCACCGGCCGTCGTCAACGTCTCCAGCGGGCTCGGGTCGTTCGCCGTGACACTCGACCCGCAGCGGGTCGAGTCCCAGGCGGTCGCGCCGCTCTACGCGGCGTCCAAGGCCGCGGTCACCATGCTCACCACCCAGTACGCACGGGCGATCCCGGACGTCCGGTTCAACGCCGCCGACCCCGGCTACACCGCCACCGACCTCAACGGCCACAGCGGTCCGCAGACGGTCACCGAGGGCACCGACGCCATCGTCACGCTGGCGACCGAGGACCCGTCGTCCGGGACCGGCCGGGTCATCGACCGCTACGGCCCGCTGCCGTGGTGACGACGGTCGGCATCATCGGCGCCGGCGAAGTCGGCAGCCAGCTCGCCCGTGCCCTGCTCCTGCGCGGCCACCGCGTCGTCCTGGCGAACTCCCGCGGACCGGAGCCCCTCGCCGGTCTGGTGGCCGAGCTAGGCGCGGGGGCCCCCGCCGGGGCCGCGGCGCCCGCCGG
>JAEZKN010000353.1 GCA_023415395.1 Actinomycetes bacterium | reverse complement strand
GGATCAGCCTCTCCAGGGGCCGTTCCGGGTGTCTCGACCCCCGGCGGCGGACTCACATGAGGATGCCGTCGACGATCAGCAGGACCCCGAAGATCGCGAAGAGCGCCGCGGCGCCGTACTTGATGACCTTCTCGGGCAGCTGCTTGCCGAGGACGGCGCCGACGCCGATGGCGAGCGCGTCGGCGGCGACCATGCCGACGGTGCTGCCGACCCAGGTGCCGAACCAGCCGTGCTGGGTGGCCAGCGTGATCGTCGCGAGCATGGTCTTGTCGCCGAGCTCGGCCAGGAAGAACGCCGTGCCGACCGCGAGCAGCGCCATCCCCTGGCTGCGGCGGGCCTTGTCGGCCTCGTCCTCGGTCAGCTCGTCGCCGCGCAGCGTCCAGGCGGCGAAGCCGAGGAACGCGAGGCCGGCGACGATCGAGATCCAGCCCTGGTAGTCGGAGAACGCGTCCCCGATCCAGAAGCCGATCGCGACGCTCGCCAGGTGCACGATCGCCGTGGCCGCGGTGATGCCGAGGATGACGTCGCGGGCGCGGTAGCGCGTCGCGAAGGTCATCGCCATCAGCTGCGACTTGTCGCCGAGCTCGGCGACGAAGATCACTGCGGTGCTGATCAGGAAGGCTTCCATGGGGTCCTCTCTCCGGGCCCGGCCGGAGAGGCGCCGCTCGGACGCACCTTCGACCAGGCACGTCCGACTGATGGGTCGTGGATCTGGTCGAAAGTCTCGTCCGCCACCCGCTCGGAGACTGGTGGCCCGCTGCACCGGATCCTCCGCGAGGAGGCTCAGTGTGTCGACACAGCTGTTGGGGACTACTCCCTTTCGGCGCCCACTCTAGGGGGCGGCCCGCGCGCGGCCGAATCGAGACGCCGAGTCGGCGCGTCTTGCCCGCCGTACGACGCCGAGTCGGCGCGTCTTGGCCGCCGTACGACGCCGAGACGGCGCGTCTTGCCCGCCGCTTTTCGGTTCCGGTCGGCGGCACTGGCGCCGACGCGGCGCAAGCCTGCTCCTCCGCTGCGCTCCCCCGCAGTTTGCGCCGAGTCAGCGCGAGCCCACGTCGTCGCGCCCTCCTCGCTGCGCTCGGAGGGCACTCGACGTGGGCGCAGAGGGGATCGAACCCCCGACCACCTCCTTGTAAGGGAGGTGCTCTACCGCTGAGCTATACGCCCGTCCACCCCGGGGCGCACGACGGCGCCGGAGCGGGGCACAGACTACGCACGAAACGGTCCGGAAATGAAGTTGAACCGCAGGCGTCTCGGGTCACCTGCGGTTCAACGAGGACAACTGTAGGGCGCGGCTCAAGCGCTGTCGCCAGATCGGTTGAAAACGGGAGGATTTCTCGCGCTCCGGTCTAGACCGGAGCGTGGATGCCTCAGAGAACGGCGGTCAGCTGCTTGAGGTGCTCGTCGAGGTCACGCCCCTCGGGCATCGCGTTGTGGACCGCCCAGCGGACCATCCCGTCCTTGTCGATGACGTAGGACGAACGTCGCGGACAACCCTTGGCCTCGTCGAAGACCTCGTAGGCCTTCGAGACCCCGCCGTGCGGCCAGAAGTCCGACAGCAGCGGGAAGTTGAGGCCGTCCTGGTCGGCGAAGGCGCGCAACGAGTAGACCGGGTCGCACGAGACCGCGAGGACCTCGGTGTCGAAGGTCAGGAACTCGGCGAGCCGGTCCCGGATGCCGGCCATCTCTCCGGTGCACACCCCGGAGAACGCGTAGGGGTAGAAGAAGATCACGACCGCCTTCGTCCCGCGGTACGACGACAGCGTGATGTCCTGCCCGAACTGGTCCCGCAGGGTGAAGTCAGGTGCGGGTCCACCCAGCTCGAGTCCGGTCATGGCGACATCCTGTCACCCGCCGCGGACAGCCCGTCACTCGGCGTCGAGCTCCCGCTTGAGCACCTTGCCGGTGGCGTTGCGCGGCAGCTCGTCGAGGAAGACGATGTCGCGCGGCACCTTGTAGCGCGCCAGGTTGTCCTTCACCCAGGCCCGGAGGTCGTCCTCGGACACCTCGCCCGAGGTGACCACGAAGGCGCGCAGTCGCTTGCCGTAGTCGGGGTCGTCGACGCCGACCGCCGCCACCTCGACCACCGCCTCGTGGCGCTGGAGGCAGTCCTCGACCTCCCGGGGGAAGACGTTCTCGCCGCCGGACACGATCATCTCGTCGTCGCGACCCTCGACGTGCAGCCGACCGTGCTCGTCGAAGCGCCCGACGTCGCCGGTCGCCATCAGCCCGTCGACGACCTCCTTGTGGCCGCCGCCGGTGTAGCCCTCGAACAGCAGCCGGTTGCCGACGAAGATCCGACCGGTCTCCCCCGTGGCGACCTCCGCGCCGTCGTCGTCGAGGATCCTCACGACCGTCGCGTACGGCGGCTTGCCTGCCGCCGACGGATCGGCCCGCAGGTCGGCGGGGTCGGCGATCGAGGCGTAGGCGACCTCGGTCGAGCCGTAGATGTTGTAGAGGTTGTCGCCGAAGTGGTCCATCCACTGGGTCGCCAGGTCGCCGGGGAGCGCCGAGCCCGACGAGGCGACCACCTGGACCCGCGAGAGGTCGTACCTGCGCAGCGTGTCCTCCGGCAGCGCCATCATCCGCTGGAGCATCACCGGGATCACCACGAGCGAGTCGCAGCGCTCGTCCTGGGTCAGCCGCAGGCAGTTCTCGGGGTCGAACCTGCGGTGCAGCACGATCGTCGAGCCGAGCAGCATGGCCAGCGCGAGGTGGGCGAAGCCCCAGGTGTGGAAGAGCGGGGCGGCGATGTGGGTGCGCCAGCCGTAGCGCAGCGGCATCCGGGAGAGCAGCGAGACCGCGGCGTCGATGCCGGCTTCGCTGCGGGGCGCGCCCTTCGGCGTACCGGTCGTCCCGGAGGTCAAGATGATGATCCGGCCGTGCCGTCCGGCCGGCTCGAGGTCCTCGCCGGGCTGGTCGGCGATCAGCTTCTCCAGCGTCGGCTCGTCGGTCGCGCCGTCGGTCCAGCCGAGCACCGTCGTGGCGACGTCGGCCTTCTCGAGCAGGTGGGCGAACTCCTCGTCGTGCACGACCAGGGCCGGCTTCTCCCGCTCCAGCACGTCGACCAGCTGCGGCCCGGCGAAGGCGGTGTTGAGGTAGATCAGGTCGGCGCCCAGCTTGGCCGCGGCGATGCTGGCGTCGACGAAGCCGCGGTGGTTGCGGCACATCAGCGCCACGCTGTCGCCCTCGCGTACGCCGAGGCCGGCGAACGCCCGGGCCAGCGAGTTCGAGCGGTGGTGCACGTCGGCGAAGGTGAGCGAGCCCAGCTCGTCGACGATCGCGGTGCGGTGCGGGTCGAGCAGGGCGGCGGCGGTGAAGCCACCCGCCGGTCCCGTCCCCCACTCCTTGAGGGTCTTGGCCGTCCTCGCCAGTGCGACGGGTCGGTGCGGCCGGATCACGCCTGCCTTGCCGAGCACCTTGAGGGTGGTGCCGGCGGCGGAGGCGCCGGTCCGCGCCTTGAGGAGGACGTCGTGGAGCACGCGATGCCTTTCGTCAGCCGGAGGGTCTGCGTCCGTGCAACGAACGCGACCGCGGAAGGTCTCGGCTGACCCTTCCCATCGCGGGCTCCGGCTATCCCCCCGCCCGCTCCCGGGGGCCTCAGTCCCGCGTCTTGGGGGCGACCAGCCGGCTGGCCGACCAGTCCTTGCTGACCGTGGCCGTGGTCGTCTGGGACAGCCCGGCGATCGGGGCCGCCTCGGCGATGTCGGCGGGGTCAACGGCGTTCGGACGCCCCACCTTCGGCGTCAGCAGCCAGATCCCGCCGCCGCCGACCAGGTCGGTGAGCGCGTCGACGAGGCTGTCGACCAGGTCGCCGTCGTCGTCACGGAACCAGAGGATCACCGCGTCCACGACGTTGCCGTAGTCACCGTCGACGAGGTCAGCGTCGATCGCGTCCTCGATGGCGACCCGGAGGTCGTCGTCGACGTCGTTGTCCCAGCCCAGCTCCTGGACCACCATGCCGGGCTTGAACCCGAGCCGGTCCGCTGCGCCCTCAGTGGGCCCGCCTGTCTGGGTGGGGCCGCCACCCGGGGTCGCGCTCAACGTCGTTCCTCCGATTTCCTCTGCCCTCGACCCTGTGTCGAAGTGGGGAGTAGTCCACCGGAGTTGGCGCAGGGGCGCAACCCTCGTCCCCAACCGCACGCTCCGTGGGACTACTCGCGGGTAAATTCCCCCGCCTCCGGCCGCGTGACACGATGGGCCCGTGACCGAAGACGCAACCCCCACTTCGGGTACGGACAAGAAGCGGAGCGGCGCCACCCCGACCGTCATCCACGAAGGCCTGCCCACCCAGCTGCCCGACATCGACCCGGACGAGACCAACGACTGGCTCGACTCCTTCGACTCCCTGGTCGACGAGCGAGGTCGCGAGCGCGCCAGGTACGTGATGCTCCGACTCCTCGAGCGTGCCCGCGAGATGCAGGTCGGCGTGCCGGCCCTGCGCAGCACCGACTACATCAACACGATCCCGCCCGAGCGGGAGCCGTGGTTCCCGGGCGACTACGAGGTCGAGCAGCGGATCCGCGCGTTCCTGCGCTGGAACGCCGCCGTGATGGTGTCGTCGGCGAACCGCAAGGGCCTCGAGGTCGGCGGCCACATCGCGACGTACCAGTCCTCGGCCAGCCTCTACGAGGTCGGCTTCAACCACTTCTTCCGCGGCAAGGACCACCCCGGCGGCGGCGACCAGATCTACATCCAGGGCCACGCCTCCCCCGGCATCTACGCCCGTGCCTTCCTCGAGGGCCGGCTGACCGAGGAGCAGCTCTACCGCTTCCGCCAGGAGGTCCAGCACGGCCCGCACGCCGGCCTGTCGTCCTACCCCCACCCCCGGCTGATGCCGGAGTTCTGGGAGTTCCCGACGGTCTCGATGGGCCTGACCGGCATCAACTCGATCTACCAGGCACGGTTCAACCGCTACCTCGCCAACCGCGGCATCAAGGACACCTCCGAGCAGCGCGTGTGGGCGTTCCTCGGCGACGGCGAGATGGCCGAGCCCGAGTCGCTGGGTGCCATCCGGATCGCCGCGCGCGAGGAGCTCGACAACCTCACCTGGGTCGTCAACTGCAACCTGCAGCAGCTCGACGGCCCGGTCACCGGCAACGGCAAGATCATCCAGGAGCTCGAGGCCAACTTCCGCGGTGCGGGCTGGAACGTCATCAAGGTCGTGTGGGGCCAGGGCTGGGACCAGCTCCTCGCCCGCGACGTCGACGGCGTGCTCGTCAACAAGATGAACACCACCCCCGACGGCGCGTTCCAGACCTACTCGACCGAGGACGGCGCCTACGTCCGCGAGAACTTCTTCGGCCCGGACCCGCGCCTGAAGAAGATGGTCGAGCACATGACCGACACGCAGATCCAGAAGCTGCCTCGCGGTGGCCACGACTACCGCAAGGTGTACGCCGCCTTCGACGCGGCCACCAAGCACGTCGGTCAGCCGACGGTGATCCTGGCCAAGACCATCAAGGGCTGGACGATCGACGCCCTCGAGGGCAAGAACGCCACGCACCAGATGAAGAAGCTGACCCAGGACGACCTCAAGAAGTTCCGGGACCGCCTCTACCTGCCGATCTCCGACCGCGACCTCGAGCGCTCCTACGAGGAGACCGGCGCCGCGCCGTTCTTCCACCCGGGCGCGGACTCCCCCGAGATCGAGTACATGATGGAGCGACGCCGCTCGCTGGGCGGCTCGCTGCCCAAGCGGGTCCTGCGCGCAAAGCCGCTCCAGCTCCCGGGCGACGCCGTCTACCGCGAGCTCAAGCAGGGCGGCGGCAAGAACAAGATCGCCACGACCATGGCGGTCGTCCGGCTCCTCAAGGACTGGATGAAGGACCCGGAGATCGGCCAGCGCATCGTGCCGATCGCGCCGGACGAGTACCGCACGTTCGGCATGGACTCGATGTTCCCGAGCGCGAAGGTCTACAACCCGGGCGGCCAGCAGTACGAGTCGGTCGACCGGAAGTTGTTGCTCTCCTACAAGGAGTCGGCGCAGGGCCAGATGCTCCACGAGGGCATCTCCGAGGCCGGCGCGCTGGCCTCGGCGACGGCCGCGGGGTCGGCGTACTCCACGCACGGCGAGCACATGATCCCGTTCTACATCTTCTACTCGATGTTCGGGTTCCAGCGGACCGGCGACTCGATCTGGGCGATGGCCGACCAGCTCGCGCGCGGCTTCCTCATCGGGGCCACCGCCGGACGCACCACGCTCACCGGCGAGGGTCTGCAGCACGCCGACGGCCACTCGCCGCTGCTCGCGGCGACCAACCCGGCGGTCGTGCACTACGACCCCGCGTTCGCCTACGAGATCGCCCACATCATGAAGTCGGGCCTGGAGCGGATGTACGGCGAGGACGCCGAGGACGTCATCTTCTACCTCACCGTCTACAACGAGCCGGTCAGCCAGCCCGCCGAGCCGGACGGCGTCGACGTCGAGGGCATCCTCCAGGGCATCCACCAGGTGTCCAGCGGCGAGGGCGACGGTCCGCGGGTCCAGCTGCTGGCCTCCGGCGTCGGCTTCCCGTGGGTCGAGGAGGCCCAGCGCATCCTGGCCGAGGAGTGGGGCGTCCGCGCCGACACGTGGTCGGTGACCTCGTGGAACGAGCTGGCCCGCAACGCCACCGCGGCCGAGGAGTGGAACCTCCTCCACCCGGGCGAGTCCCCGCGCACGCCGTACGTCACCGAGAAGCTGAGCGGCGCCGACGGCCCGGTCGTCGCGGTGTCGGACTACATGCGCGCCGTGCCGCTGCAGATCGCGCGGTGGGTCCCGGCCGACTACCGGGTCC
>JAEZKN010000351.1 GCA_023415395.1 Actinomycetes bacterium | reverse complement strand
GATCACCGCCGAGCAGGCGATGGTGCTGGTGCGCGAGCGCGGCAACGCGATGGCCGAGGCCGCCGCGGTCACCCCCACCGGCATGACCGCCGTCCTGGGCGGCGACCGCGAGGAGGTGCTCGCGGCGATCGACAAGCACGGCCTCACCGCCGCCAACGACAATGGCCCCGGCCAGATCGTCGCGGCCGGCACCCTCGAGCAGCTCCAGGCGTTCGCCGACGAGCCGCCGGCGAAGGCCCGGCTGATGCCGCTCAGCGTCGCCGGCGCCTTCCACACCCAGCACATGTAGCCGGCCGTCGGCCACCTCGCCGGGCTGGCCCGGTCGGTGTCGACCCACGACCCGCGCACCCGCGTGATCTCGAACCGCGACGGCCAGGTCGTGCACGACGGCCGCGAGGTGCTCGCCCGTCTGGTCGGCCAGATCGCGAGCCCGGTGCGCTGGGACCTGTGCATGGAGACCATGGAGGACCTCGGTGTCACCGGCATCTTGGAGATGCCGCCCGCCGGCACCCTCACCGGGATCGCCAAGCGCGCCCTCAAGGGCGTCGAGACGTTCGCGCTCAAGACCCCCGACCAGCTCGATGCGGCCCGCGAGTTCTGCGCCAAGCACGGCGAGGCCGGCTCCGGCATCAGCGCCAGCCCCACGTGGCGGATGGTGGTCTCGCCCAGCAAGGGCACCTTCCACAGGTCCGAGGAGGCGGCGAGCCTCGACGTACTCCCCGCGCGCGCCGTGATCGGCGAGATCGCCAGCCTGCGCGACCGCACCGTGATCACCGCCGCCCACGGCGGCCAGATCGTCGAGTGGCTCGTCGAGGACGGCGACCTGGTCTCCCCCGGACAGCCGTTGATCCGCCTGCACCCGGAGGGTGGTCACTGATGGCCCGTCTCGTCGCGAGCACCGGCGCCCAGCACGTCGCGATCCTCGGCATCGGCAGCTACCGGCCCAGCCGGGTGATCCCGAACGCCGAGGTCGTCGACGCGATCGAGTCCAGCGACGTGTGGATCCAGCAGCGCTCGGGCATCAAGCAGCGCCGGTGGGCGACGCCGGAGGAGACCGTCCAGATGATGGCGGTCGCGGCCGCGCGCTCGGCGCTCGAGCGGGCCGGCATCGACGCCCGCCAGATCGACTGCGTGATCGTCGCGACGGTCACCCACATGTTCCAGACCCCGGCCGTCGCCACCGCGATCGCCCATGAGCTCGGCACCGACCAGGCAGCCGCCTTCGACATCTCCGCCGCCTGCGCCGGCTTCTGCCATGGCGTGGCGCTGGCCAGCGACCTGGTGCGCGGCGGCAGCGCGGGCTACGCGCTGGTGGTCGGCGTCGAGCGGCTCTCCGACATCACCGACGTCGGCGACCGCGGTACGGCGTTCATCTTCGCCGACGGCGCCGGCGCGGCGGTCGTGGGCCCGAGCGAGGAGCCCGGGATCGGCCCGGTCGTCTGGGGCTCCGACGGCGAGCAGTTCGACCTGATCCGGCAGCGCGAGGACTGGCGCGACGTGGTCGCCAGCGAGAGCCCCGAGATGCCGCACCTGGTCATGCAGGGCAACCCGGTGTTCCGCTGGGCGTCGTTCGCGATGGCCAAGACCGGCCAGCAGGCCCTCGACCGTGCCGGCATCAGCGTCGACGAGCTCGACCTGTTCGTGCCGCACCAGGCGAACATGCGCATCACCGACGCGATGGCACGCGCCATGAAGCTCCCCGAGCGGGTCAAGATCGCCCGCGACATCGCGGAGCAGGGCAACACCTCGGCGGCGTCCATCCCGCTCGCCCTCGATCGGATGATCCAGGAGGGCGACGCGCGCAGCGGCGACACTGCCCTGCTGATCGCCTTCGGTGCCGGCCTGACGTACGCCGCTCAGGTCATCACCGTCCCGTAGCACCACCACACCAACCGAAAGGGAACAACCAGATGGCCACGACCGAAGAGATCCGCGCCGACCTCGCCGACATCGTCAACGAGGTGGCCGGCATCGACGCCGACGACGTCCAGCTCGACAAGTCCTTCGTCGACGACCTGGACGTGGACTCGCTGTCCATGGTCGAGGTGGTCGTCGCCGCCGAGGAGAAGTTCGGCGTCTCCATCCCCGACGACGAGGTCAAGAACCTGCGCACCGTCGGCGACGCCGTCGCGTTCATCGAGCGCGCCCAGGCCTGACCCGGCCGCCATCCCCACCAGCAAGGAGCAGCATGTCTTCGAAGCGAGTCGTCGTCACCGGTCTGGGGACCACCTCCCCCGTCGGCGGTGACGTCCCCAGCACCTGGGACGCCCTGGTCAACGGACGCGCGGGCGTCCGTCGCCTGACCGACGACTGGGCCGAGGAGATGCCGGTCAAGATCGCCGGTCGCATCGCCGTGGAGCCCACCGAGGTCCTCGAGCGGGTCAAGGCCCGCCGGCTGGACCGCTCCTCGCAGTTCGCGATGGTGGCCGCGATGGCGGCCGGGGCCGACGCCGGCCTGGTCGACGCCGAGCTGGAGCAGGAGCGGCTCGGCGTCGCCATGGCCTCCGGCATCGGCGGCGTGACCACGCTCCTGGACAACTACGACGCGCTGAAGGAGAAGGGCCCGCGCCGGGTCTCTCCCCTCGCGGTGCCGATGCTGATGCCCAACGCTCCGGCAGCGCAGATCAGCCTCCACGTCGGAGCGCGCGCGGCGGTCATGACGCCGGTCTCGGCGTGCGCGTCCGGCAACGAGGCGATCGCCCACGCGATCGACCAGATCCGGCTCGGCCGGGCCGACGTCGTGGTCGCGGGCGGCACCGAGGCCGCGGTCCACCCGCTGCCGATGGCGGCGTTCGCCAACATGATGGCGCTGTCGAAGACGGCCAGCGGCCCCGACGGCGGCGACCCCACGGCCGTCTCCCGGCCGTGGGACCTGGCCCGTGACGGGTTCGTGCTCGGCGAGGGTGCCGGCGTGCTGGTGCTGGAGTCCGAGGAGCACGCGCTGGCGCGCGGGGCGCGGATCTACGCAACCGTGCTCGGCGCCGGCATCACCGCCGACTCCCACGACATCGCCCAGCCCGACCCCGAGGGCCGCGGCGGCTCGCGGGCGATCCTCATGGCGCTGGCCGAGGGCGACGTCAGCCCGACCGACATCGCCCATGTCAACGCCCACGCGACCTCGACCCCGCAGGGCGACATCGCCGAGGGCCTGATGCTGCACGCCACGCTCGGTGCGCACGCGACCGACGTCGTCGTCACCAGTACCAAGTCGATGACCGGCCACCTGCTCGGCGGCGCCGGGGCGCTGGAGGCGGTGGCCACCGTCCTCGCGCTGCACCACCGGGTCTCCCCGCCGACGATCAACCTGGACAACCAGGACCCGCAGGTCGAGCTCGACATCGCCACCAAGGCGCGCGACCTGCCGCTCGGCGACATCGCGGCGCTCAACAACTCCTTCGGCTTCGGCGGCGCCAACGTCGCCGTCGCGTTCGGTTCCGCCTGATGACCGCCACCGCGCAGAGCGCAGCCAAGCCGGCCAAGCTCCCCCGCGAGGAGGACCCGCGCAACCCCGTGCTCCGGCTCACCGCGCTGCTCGACGAGGGCAGCCTCGAGCTGATCACGCCCGACGACGACTCCGGGATGCTCGCGGCCGTCGGCACCGTGGACGGCACCCGCGTCGTCGCGTTCTGCTCCGACGCCACCGTCATGGGCGGCGCGATGGGCGACCTGGGCTGCCGGGTCGTCGTGGACGCCTACCACCGCGCGATGACCGACCGGGTCCCGATCATCGGGCTCTGGCACTCCGGCGGCGCCCGCCTGGCCGAGGGCGTGCTCTCGCTGCACGCGGTCGGCCGGATCTTCCAGGCCATGACCCAGGCCTCCGGCAAGATCCCCCAGATCTCGGTCGTGCTCGGCCCGGCCGCCGGCGGCGCGGCGTACGGACCCGCGCTGACCGACGTCGTCATCCTCGGCCCCGAGGGACGGATCTTCGTGACCGGTCCGGACGTCGTCCGCTCGGTCACCGGCGAGGACGTCGACATGCTGCGCCTCGGCGGCCCCGAGCCGCACGGTCGCCGGTCCGGCGTCGTGCACATCCTCGCGGAGACCGAGCGCGAGGCGCTCGACCGCGCCCGCGACGTCGCGGCGCTGCTCGGCTCCCAGGGCTCGATGAAGGTCGACGAGGTCGAGGACCGTGACCTCGAGGCGCTCCTGCCGGAGTCCAAGAAGCGCGCCTACGACGTGCACCCGCTGGTCGAGTCGATCCTCGACGAGGGCACCGCCCAGGAGCTGCACGCCCGGTGGGCCCCCAACATCGTCACCGCCCTGGGTCGCCTCGGCGGCCGCACGGTCGGCGTCGTCGCCAACAACCCGCTGCGCCTCGGCGGCTGCCTCGACTCGCTCTCGGCGGAGAAGGCGTCCCGCTTCGTGCGGATGTGCGACGCCTTCGGCGTCCCGCTCGTCGTGGTCGTCGACGTCCCGGGCTACCTGCCCGGCGTGGGCCAGGAGTGGGACGGCGTCGTCCGTCGCGGCGCCAAGCTGCTGCACGCCTTCGGCGAGTGCGTCGTCCCCCGCGTCACCCTCGTCACCCGCAAGACCTACGGCGGCGCCTACATCGCGATGAACTCCCGCTCGCTCGGTGCCACCAAGGTGTTCGCCTGGCCGGGTGCGGAGGTCGCGGTCATGGGCGCGGTGGCCGCGATCCGGATCCTGCACCGCCGGCGCCTCGCCGAGGTCGCCCCGGACATCCGGCCCCAGGTCGAGGCCGAGCTGGCCGCCGAGCACGAGCGGATCGCCGGCGGCGTGGACAAGGCCGTGGAGATCGGCGTGGTCGACGAGGTGGTCTCCCCCACCGCCACCCGGACCGCGATCGCGCAGGCCATCGAGGACGCGGTCCAGGGCGTCGGCGTACGCCGCGGCGCGCACGGCAACATCCCGCTGTAGCGCGAGCACGCCGAGCCGTAACACCGGCACGGGGTGCCGCGTTGCACCTGGCATGACGCGCGTCACACACCTGCTCGCGACCGCGACGCTGGCCGCCGGGCTGCTCACCGCGGCTCCGGCGGCCGCCGCCCGGCCCACCGACCCCGTCTCGGGGCTGCTCGGAGGGCTGGTCGGAGGACTCGTCGGAGGGCTGGGCGGAGCGACCACTGAGCCCCACCGGCGCACGCAGCAGCGCGACCTCGGGCACACCCGCGCTCCCGACGGCGTCCTGCGGGCGGGATGCCGCAACTACCCCTACCGCTACGTCCTCAAGATCCGCACGGACGACTGGACGCTGGAGACCTTCCTCGTCGACCGCACCGGCGAGACCATGGCGTCCGGCGGGTACGCCGCGGGGCCCGACCCCAAGCGCACGACGACGAGCTTCCGGTTCTGCCGCGACAACACCGTCCCCGGCCGCTTCACGATCCGGGCCAAGCTCAGCTGGTACACCGCCTCAGGCGAGCACCGGGCCTGGCTGAAGCCGTCGCACTTCCGGCTCCGCCGACCCTGACGCCGACCCTGACGCCGCGCTCAGACCACCTGGTGCAGCCAGCGCACCGGGGCACCCTCGCCGGCGTGCCGGAAGGTCTCCAGCTCGTCGTCCCAGGGCTTGCCGAGCAGCTTGTCGATCTCGACCAGCAGGGTCGTGTCGCCGAGCGCGGCCTTGACCACGGCCGCCTTGAGCCGGTCCTCGGGGATCATGATGTCGCCGTGGAGGCCGGTGACGGCGTGGAAGACGCCGAGCTCGGGGGTGTAGGAGTACCGAGCGCCCTCGGAGCCTGCCGTGGGCTCCTCGGTGATCTCGAAGCGCAGGTGGTTCCACCCGCGCAGGGCGGAGGCGATCGACGCGGAGGCCCCGACCTCACCGGTCCAGGAGAGCTCCGCGCGGTAGGCACCCGACTGCGCCGGCTGGGGGGTCCAGTCCAGGCTGACGGGCACACCGAGGACACCGCTGACGGCCCACTCGATGTGCGGGCACAGCGCGGACGGCGCTGAGTGGACGTACAGGACGCCCCTCGTCGCGGTGCGGGTGGCAGTGCGTGCGGTCACCGTGGTCTCCTTCATCTCCAGCGCGAGATGCGCCTTCCCCAGCGGTCTCCTGCAGAGATGTCGATCCAAGTGACAGCGATGTAGTTGTCGCGACCATTGTGGCGCATGGGGCGCCTGAACACCAGTGATCAGTCAGGTACGGCGGCGGCGCGTCGCGGGCCGAGGTTCATCAGCGTCTCGACGACGTCCTGGGCGATCCCGAGGCCGCCGAGGTGGCTCTCCCCGTCGATGACGGTCAGGGTGGCGTCCGGCAGCCGCTCGACCACGTGCCGGCCGTGGGCCACCGGCACGATGTGGTCGTCGGCCCCGTGCCACCACCGCACCGGCACGCGAACGTCGCCGAGCTCGAAGCCCCAGTCGCGGGTGAAGAGGAGGAGGTCGTTGATCGGCGCCGAGGTCTGGAAGCGGCTGCCGTTGAGCAGGTCGTCGAGGAACATCGCCTTGAACTCCGGGCGCGAGAGCAGCGTCTTGTCCCCCGGTGGCTGCACCGCGGCGTAGAGGTCGAGCACCGGCCCGGCCAGCGGCCGCACCAGGCGGATCCCCTGGGTCAGCGCCACGCCCAGCGGCACCCGGGCGGTGCGCAGGAGCGGGGCCAGCCGGACGGCCAGCTGCATCGGCCCGCCGGCCACCGCGTCGACGCCGCACGTGGGGCCCGCCCCGCCGAGCACCCCGATGCCGTGGACCCGCTGGGGCAGCGTCGCCCCGGCCGCGAGGACGTAGGGCCCGCCGCCGGAGAGGCCGATGAGGCGCACGGTCTCGATCGCCAGCGTGTCGAGCACCACCGCGAGGTCGGCGGTCCAGTCGACGATCGACGGGTAGAGGTGCGGGGTCGACGACCCGATCCCCGGGCGGTCCAGCCCGATGATCCGCACTCCCCGCTGGTCGGCGTACTCCCGGACCTCCAGCGGGATCTGCCGCCGCGCACCGGGGGTGCCGTGCATCCAGACGATCGCGGGACCGCTGCGGGGGCCGTACTCGGCGAAGCTGATCCGGCGGTCGTCACGGACCGCCACGGTGCCCTCGAGGACCGGCCGCCGGACGTTGCTCATGGCCTCGATGCTGCCACGTCAGCCGGCGCGGACCGCGCAGGGATCCACGATGTTGGAGGGGTCGAAGACCGCGCCGAGCAGCTGACCGTCACCGACCACCATCGGGCCGTCGACCACGTCGAGGACGACGCAGGTGACGTTGTCCTTGCCGCCCGCATCGAGGGCGGCCTGCACGAGCCCCGCGGCCGCCGACTGGGGGTCGGTCGTGGCGAGCAGCTCCCGGACGACCGGGTCGGGCACCAGGTCGGTCAGGCCGTCGCTGCACAGCAGGAGCCGGTCGCCGGGGGCGACCCGCACCGGCACCAGGTCGATGCCCTGCTCGAGCGGGTCCCCGTCGATGGAGCGCAGCACCACGTTGCGCCAGGGATGGCGCCACGCGGAGACCGCGTCCAGCTGTCCGCTGTCCACGAGCCGCTGCACGTAGGTGTGGTCGCGCGAGAGCTGGGTGAGCGTCCCGTCCCGCAGGAGGTAGGCGCGCGAGTCGCCCACGTGCCCGAGCACCACCCGCTCCCCGTCGCAGACGACCGCGGTCAGCGTCGTGGCCATGCCGAGCCGGTTGAGGTCGGTCTGGACGCCGCGCTGCACGCCGGCGCGCGCGGCCTCGGCGCCCTCGCGCAGGAGGAGCTCCGGCGGCGCACCGAAGCGGCTCAGCGCCGTCGCCGCTACGGCGTAGGTCGCCGTCGCGGAGGCGACCTCCCCGGCCGCCGCTCCCCCGACGCCGTCGGCGACGACCGCGACGTAGGGACCGACGAACGCGGAGTCCTCGTTGTCCGCGCGGACCAGTCCGACGTCGCTCACGCCGGAACCCGAGAATCGCAGCACGCGGGCCTCCTTCACCGGAGGGTGGTTACCCGGGGACAGTAGTCGGAAAACCCCGCGCGGGGAACTAGCCCAGGCGCTTCTCGATGGCGGTCGCGCGCTCGTCGGAGTCCGTCAGCTGCTCGCTGTCGATCGCGTGCGTGCGGTGGAACCACGCGAGCGCGTCCTGGTCGCGTCCGGCGGCCTCAAGGGTGTCCGCGTAGGCGTAGCGCAGCCGCACGACCCAGGCGGCGCGGCTCTTCGAGGTGAGCGGTGCCAGCTCCAGGGTGCGCAGCGCGGCGTCCAGCTGGCCCAGGTCACGGCGAGCGCCGGCCTCGACGATCGTCATCTCGGCCTTGGCCTCGGGAGCGAAGTTCGCGACCGAGGGGCTCTTCGCCAGCTTCAGCGCCTCCTGCGGCTTGCCCAGCGCGCGGTGGCAGTCGGCCATGATCGGCAGGTAGGCAGTCGCGCCGTTCATCCGCTTGGCCGCACGCAGCTCAGCGAGCGCCTCGGCGTAGTGGCCCGAGGCGTACGCCGCCTCGCCGGTCGCCTCGCGGACCACGGCCAGCCGGGGCGCCCGAGCACGCGCCGCCAGCGTGTGCTGGTAGGCCGTCTCGGGGTCGCTGTCGATCAGCAGCCCGGCGGCCGCGAGGTGCCGTGCGACGCGGGACGCGAGCTTCTCCGGCAGCCCCTTGAGCTGGGCGGAGACGGAGCGGTCGAGCTCCTGGCCGGTGATGTCCTCGGGCAGCGGCGGGCCGTCGTAGAGCGCCTGCTCGGCGGTCCGGGTGGTCTCCTTCTCCACCGGGCGACGCCAGTCGCCCTTGCGGGCGGGACGGTTGCCCGTCGGCCCCTTGCCGCGGGGCTTGTCGCTACGGGGCTTGTCGCTGCGGGGCTTGTCGCTGCGGGGCTTGTCGCTGCGGGTGCGGTCGCTGCGGGTGCGGTCGAACGACTCGGACTTCCCGGCGGCGCGCGCCGACGACGTGCCGCCGCTCTGCGGACGACCACCCTGGGGCCGGCCCTTGGCCGGCGGCTTGCCCTTGCCCCCGCTGGGGCGCTGGGACGACGAACGCTGGGACGACGAACGCTGGGGCCGGCGCTGCTCGGCCACGACGGTGTGCTCCTCGATCGATGCGGTGGTACGGGGACTGCCCTGAAATGCATCGTAGGGGCCACCTTGCGGTGGCCCCTACGGAAAAGAATGTCCGGCGGCGTCCTACTC
>JAEZKN010000340.1 GCA_023415395.1 Actinomycetes bacterium | reverse complement strand
AGCTCGACGTGGAGCAGGCCGAGAACGCCGCGCTGATCACGGCGATCAGCGTCCGTCGCGGGCTGCCGGCCCGCGCCGCGACGATCGCACTGGCGACGGCGTACCAGGAGTCGAAGCTCTACAACCTCGAGCACGGCGACCGCGACTCCGCCGGACTCTTCCAGCAGCGGCCCTCGCAGGGCTGGGGCACGTTCGAGCAGGTCACGGACCCGTGGTACGCCACCAACGCCTTCTACGACGGCCTGGCCAAGGTCGAGGGCTACGAGTCGATGGAGGTCACCGACGCCGCGCAGGAGGTGCAGCGCTCCGGCTTCCCCGAGGCGTACGCCGACCACGAGGCGGACGCGCGGGTGCTCGCCTCCGCGCTCACGGGCAACTCGAAGCGGGCCTTCAGCTGCCGGATCGGCGGCGAGCCCGCCCAGGCGGCCGACCAGCTGACCCAGTCCGGCCTGACCGAGCGGGCCGACGTGGTGCGCCGGGAGATCAACGAGGTCTTCGGGGACCCGCCGATGGGCGGCTTCGAGCCCGGCGGCGTGAGCACCGGCCACATGGAGGGCTCGGCGCACTACGAGGGTCGGGCGGTCGACGTCTTCGTGCGCCCGATCAGCCCGGCGAACAAGGTCCGCGGGTGGGCGATCGCGCACTACCTCGTCGCGATGGCCGACCGGCTCTCGATCAAGACGGTGATCTTCGACGCCCGCATCTGGACCGCGGGCTCGCGCTCCGGCGACGGCTGGCGCGACTACGACCCGCCCGACCGGGCCGGGGACCGAGCGATCCTCGAGCACCGCGACCACGTGCACGTCGACGTCTTCGACTGACCGAGCCGGCCAGGGGTCCGGCCTGCGGTTTCTCCGGGGCCGTGCCGAATCCGCGCGGGTGACTTCTGGGGAGAACCGCCACACCGCGCCGATCGTCGGTGATCCTGGGGCGATGTGCACTCACTCACCCGGCTGCCCGGAGGCGGACGCCACCGACTGCTGCCGCGCCCACGTGGTCGACGACCACCTGCCCGACCAGGGCTGGTGCCGGCTCTGCAACGGCGTCGTCCTCTTCGACGACGGCCACTACCTGACGCCCGACGGGCGCGACCACCTGCTGTCCGCCTGAGGTCCGCCTGCGGCTCAGCCCGCCAGCCGGGCGACCGCCGCGTCGACGCGCTCGTCGGTCGCGGTGAACGCGACGCGGACGTGGTGCCGTCCGGCGACGCCGTAGAACGCCCCCGGAGCGACGAGGATGCCGCGCTCGGCCATCCAGGACACGGTGTCCCAGCAGTCCTCGTCCCCGCCGTCGACCTGCCGGGTCGCCCACAGGTAGAGCGACGCCTCGGAGTGGTCGATGCGGAAGCCCGCGCCCTGCAGCGCCTCGCGGAGCTTGGCCCGCCGGGCGGCGTAGCGCGCGTGCTGCTCGACGGCGTGGGCGTCGTCCTCGAGCGCGGCCTGCATCGCGACCTGCTGCGGGCCGGGCATCTGGAGGCCGAGGTTCTTCCGGACGGCGAGCAGCTCGCCGACCAGGGCCGGGTCGCCGGCGACGAACGCGCAGCGGTAGCCCGCGAGGTTGGAGCGCTTCGACAGCGAGTGGACCGCGAGCAGGCCCTCGTGGCTGTCGCCGCAGACGTCGGGGTGCAGCACCGAGACCGGCTCGGCCTCCCAGGCGCACTCGACGTAGCACTCGTCGGAGACGAGGATCGTCCCGCGCTCGCGGCACCAGTCGACGACCTTGCGCAGGTGCTCGACGGGCAGGACCCGACCGCTCGGGTTCGACGGCGAGTTGAGCCAGAGCAGCGCCGGGACCTCCGGGCCGAGCGAGGTCAGGGAGTCCGTCGCGACCGCACGGGCTCCGGCGAGCGCGGCGCCCACCTCGTAGGTCGGGTAGGACAGCTCCGGGTAGGCGATCAGGTCGCCCGCCCCGATGCCGAGGTGCCCGGGCATCGACGCGATCAGCTCCTTGGAGCCGATCACGGGCAGCACCGCGTCGAGCGAGAGCCCGGTGACGCCGTGCCGTCGGGCCAACCAGTCGATCGCGGCCTGGCGGGTCTCCGCCCGGCCGATCGTCAGCGGGTATCCCGGCGAGTCCGCGGCCGCGCGCAGGGCCTCCTGCACGACCTCCGGCGTGGGGTCGACCGGCGTGCCGACCGAGAGGTCGACGATGCCGTCCGGGTGCGTCCGCGCCCGGTCGGCGTACGACGTCAGGTGGTCCCAGGGGAAGTCAGGTAGTCGCCCGGAGACCGACCGGATCACTCGTTGTGCTCCTGCGGGGGCAGCGCGGCGACCATCGGGTGGTCGTGGTCGATCTCGCCCATCTTGGCGGCGCCGCCCGGCGAGCCGAGGTCGTCGAAGAAGTGGACGTTGGCGTCGTAGAAGCCCTTCCACTGCTCGGGGGTGTCGTCCTCGTAGAAGATCGCCTCGACGGGGCAGACGGGCTCACACGCACCACAGTCGACGCACTCGTCGGGGTGGATGTAGAGCATGCGCTTGCCCTCGTAGATGCAGTCGACAGGGCACTCGTCCACACACGCCCGGTCCTTGAGGTCGACGCACGGCTGGGAGATGACGTAGGTCACCGATTCCTCCTGATACTCACGAGAGCAGGTGCTCGAGCACAGCCTAGTATCCCGGAGGTGTCCGAGTCGGCAGACCCCCAGGATGTGAACCAGGCTCTTCACCAGCACATGCTCGGCCCCCACGTGGTGGGCCAGCGGGTGGTGGTGCGACGGGTCCTGCGCGGCGAGACCGGGCCCAGCGGCGGGCCGGCCCTCACCGACGCCCTCGGCGTCTGTCTCTCGTGGGCCGACGGCACGTGCGTGCTCCAGCGCGAGGACGGCACGACGCTGGCGATCGCGACCGCGGACATCGTCTCCGGCAAGCCCGTCCCGCCGCGGCCGCCCGCCCGCCACCGGGTCTCCCCCGTCGAGGCGCAGCGCCGCGCGCTCGCGCTGTGGCCCGGGCTGGAGACCGAGCCCCTCGGCGACTGGACGCTGCGGCACTCCCCGACCTCGACCGCGCGCCGGGCCAACTCCGTGCTCGCCGTCGGCCCGTCCGGCACCGGCGACGACGACGCCGACCACGAGCAGGTCGTCGCGTTCTACGCCGCCCGCACCGGTCGGCCGATCGCCGCCGTGCTGCCCGGCTCCCCCGAGGACGCGCTCTTCCGCGCGCGCGGGTGGGAGCTGGAGAGCGGCGACGCGGACACGCTCTTCCAGATCGCCGGGGTCTCCCGGGCCCTGCGCGGCCTGACCGTCCCGGACGATGTGGAGTACGACGAGCAGGGCGACGTCGTGACCGTGCGGGTCGGTGACCACGCCCAGGGGATCGCTGCGTACGCCGACGACTGGGTCGGTTTCCGCGGCATCGAGGTCGACCCGGCCCACCGCCGCCAGGGCCTCGCCGCGGCCGTGATGGCGGCGCTGCTCGAGTGGGGCGCCGAGCGCGGGGCGACGACGGCGTACCTCCAGGTCCTGGGCGACAACGAGCCCGCGCTCGCGCTCTACGAGCGGCTCGGCTTCCGCACCCACCACGCCTACCGCTACCTCGCCCGAGGCTGAAACCGGCCATGCCGTTCACCCAATAGGACGAGAAGCGTCCGGTTTTGAGGACGGGGCGCTCCCCGTCCGCCTAGGGTCGTGAGCCGTCGGTCACTCGGGCCGGCCCCGAGCTGGGAGAGCCCGCCCCATGCACCTGCCGCAGACCGAAGCACGGACTCGTCGATCGCGCAGGCCGAAGGTCCCGCGACTCCCGGTGGCGCCGGCGCGCTCCGCCGCCCGACGCGCCGTGGCCACGTTCGCGGTCCTCGTCGTCGCATGCTCCCTGGCTCCGGTCGCCCTCGGGAGCGTCGCTGCGGCGAGCCCGGCGGCCGGCGACGTCACGACCTTCTCCTTCACCGGTGCCGAGCAGACCTACGTCGTGCCAGCAGGAGCCACGAGCCTGCGGATCACGGCGGCCGGCGCCCCGGGCGGCGAAGGCGGCATCACCGCGTGCAACACGGGCAACCGCACGTGCCCGGCCAGTCCCGGCGGCGCGGGTGCCGCCGTCGACGCCGTGTTCCCCGTCTGCGACCAGTGCGCGATCCGGGCCGGAGACCGGCTCTACGTCACCGTGGGCGGGAAGGGCGGCTCGGGATCACACCACGACTCGAACGGGCCGAC
>JAEZKN010000266.1 GCA_023415395.1 Actinomycetes bacterium | reverse complement strand
CCGGCTGACCGGTGACGACATCCGCGAGGGTCTCACCGCGATCATCAGCCTGAAGATCTCCAACCCGCAGTTCGAGGGCCAGACCAAGGCCAAGCTCGGCAACACCGAGGCCAAGGGCTTCGTGCAGAAGCTGGTCAACGACCAGCTCGGCGCGTGGTTCGAGCAGAACCCGGCCGAGGGCCGCGACATCGTCCGCAAGAGCCAGGCCGCCCAGCAGGCCCGGGTGGCGGCCCGCAAGGCCCGCGACCTGGCGCGCAACCGCAAGGGCCTGCTCGGCGGCGGCGGCCTGCCGGGCAAGCTGTCGGACTGCCAGTCGACCAACCCCGCCGAGTGCGAGGTCTTCATCGTCGAGGGTGACTCCGCCGGCGGCTCGGCCCGCCAAGGTCGCGATCCGCGTATCCAGGCGATCCTCCCGATCCGCGGCAAGATCCTCAACGTCGAGAAGGCCCGCATCGACAAGGTCCTGGGCAACCAGGAGGTGCAGTCGATCATCTCGGCCCTCGGCACGGGCATCCAGGACGAGTTCGACATCGACAAGCTGCGCTACCACAAGGTCGTGCTGATGGCCGACGCCGACGTCGACGGCCACCACATCAACACGCTGCTGCTGACCCTGCTGTTCCGGTTCATGCGCCCGCTCATCGAGGGCGGCTACGTCTACATGGCGCAGCCCCCGCTCTACCGGCTGCGGTGGAACAAGCCGCACGACCACGAGTTCGTCTACTCCGACGCCGAGCGCGACGCGCTGCTGCGGGCCGGTCAGGAGGCGGGCAAGAAGCTGCCCAAGGAGAACCCGGTCCAGCGCTACAAGGGTCTCGGTGAGATGAACGCCAAGGAGCTGTGGGAGACCACCATGGACCCCGAGCAGCGGCTGATGCTCCAGGTGACCCTGGACGACGCGGCCCATGCCGACGAGATCTTCTCGATCCTCATGGGTGAGGACGTCGAGCAGCGGCGTTCCTTCATCCAGCGCAACGCCAAGGACGTCCGATTCCTGGATATCTAGCCGTCTAGCAGCGGTCCTAGATTCCAGTAGAAGCGACCAGAGAGAACCAGACACGTGACTGAGACCCCCACTCCCGGCGGCCGGATCGAGCCCGTCGAGCTGCAGACCTCGATGCAGCGGGCCTACATCGACTACGCGATGGCGGTCATCGTCGGGCGCGCGCTGCCCGACGTGCGCGACGGGCTGAAGCCGGTGCACCGCCGGGTGCTCTACGCCATGTACGACGGCGGCTACCGGCCCGACCGGGGATTCTCCAAGTGCTCCCGCGTCGTCGGTGACGTCATGGGTCAGTACCACCCGCACGGCAACACCGCGATCTACGACACCCTGGTGCGGCTCGCGCAGCCCTGGGTCATGCGCGCGCCGCTGGTCAACGGGCAGGGCAACTTCGGGTCGCCGGGCAACGACTCCGCGGCGGCGATGCGGTACACCGAGTGCCGGATGGCCCCGTTGGCCATGGAGATGGTCCGCGACATCGACGAGGAGACCGTCGACTTCCAGCCCAACTACGACGGCCGCTCCCAGGAGCCCGTCGTCCTGCCCTCCCGCTTCCCGAACCTGCTGGTCAACGGCTCCGCCGGCATCGCGGTCGGCATGGCGACCAGCATCCCGCCGCACAACCTCGGTGAGGTCGCGGAGGGCGCGAAGTGGGCGCTCGAGCACCCCGACGCCAGTCGCGAGGAGCTGCAGGACGCCCTGATCGAGCGGATCAAGGGCCCCGACTTCCCCAACGGCGCCCTGATCGTCGGTCGCCAGGGCATCGAGCAGGCCTACCGCACCGGGCGCGGCTCGATCACCCAGCGCGCCGTGATCGAGATCGACGAGGACGCCAAGGGCCGCACCTGCCTGGTCATCACCGAGCTGCCCTACATGGTCAACCCGGACAACCTCGCGCTGAAGATCGCCGAGCTCGCCGACTCCGGCAAGGTCCAGGGCATCTCCGACGTGCGCGACGACACCTCCGACCGCACCGGCCAGCGGCTCGTGGTCGTCCTCAAGCGCGACGCGGTGGCCCGGGTCGTGCTCAACAACCTGCTCAAGCACACCGAGCTGCAGACCAACTTCAGCGCGAACATGCTCGCGCTGGTGGACGGTGTGCCGCGGACGCTGAGCATCGACCAGTTCGTCAGCAGCTGGGTCGACCACCAGATCGAGGTCATCAGGCGGCGTACGGAGTTCCGGCTCCGCAAGGCCGAGGAGCGCGCCCACATCCTGCGCGGCCTGGTCAAGGCGCTCGACCGGCTCGACGAGGTGATCGCGCTGATCCGCCGCTCCCCCGAGGTCGACGACGCCCGTCGCGGGCTGATCGAGCTGCTCGAGATCGACGAGCTGCAGGCCAACGCGATCCTCGACATGCAGCTGCGCCGTCTCGCCGCCCTCGAGCGCCAGAAGATCATCGACGAGCTGGCCAAGATCGAGCTCGAGATCGCCGACCTCGAGGACATCCTCGCCAACGTGAGCCGGCAGCGGCAGATCGTCGCCGAGGAGCTCGACGAGATCGTCGAGAAGTACGGCAACGACCGGCGCACGCAGATCATCGCGGCCGACGGCGACCTGTCCATGGAGGACCTGATCCCCGACGAGGACCTGGTCGTCTCCATCACCCGCGGCGGCTACGCCAAGCGCACCCGCGCCGACCAGTACCGCACCCAGAAGCGCGGCGGCAAGGGCGTGCGCGGCGCGACCCTGCGCGGCGACGACGTGGTCGAGCACTTCATCGCGACCACCAACCACCACTGGCTGCTGTTCTTCACCACCGCCGGCCGGGTCTACCGGACCAAGGCCTACAACCTGCCCGAGGCCTCGCGCGACGCCAAGGGCGGGCACGTCGCCGGCCTGCTGTCCTTCCAGCCCGACGAGAACATCGCGCAGGTGCTGGCGATCCGCGACTACGAGCAGGCGCCCTACCTGGTGCTCGCCACCCGCAACGGCCTGGTCAAGAAGACCCGCCTGGGCGACTACAACAGCCCGCGCCAGGCCGGCGTCATCGCGATCAACTTCCGCGAGGACGACGACGAGCTGATCGGCGCCGAGCTGGTGGGCGCCGAGGACGACATCCTGCTGGTCTCCCGCAAGGGCTCGGCGATCCGCTTCAAGGCCGCCGACGACCAGCTGCGCCCGATGGGTCGCGCCACCTCCGGTGTCACGGGCATGAAGTTCCGCGACGGCTCCGGTGACTCGGTGCTCTCGATGTCGGTCATCCGCGCCGAGCAGGTCGCGGCCGAGGAGGCCGCGGAGGCCGAGGCCGAGGCGGCCGGCGAGTCCACGGCGGCCGGCGACCTGCCGGGCGTGAAGGAGCAGTACGTCTTCACGATCACCGACGGTGGCTACGCCAAGCGCAGCCGGATCTCGGAGTACCGCATCACCAACCGCGGCGGCCTCGGCATCAAGGCGATGGCGCTCACCAACGAGGAGCGCGGCCAGCTCGTCGGCGCGTTCATCGTCGAGGAGGGCGACGAGGTCCTCTCGATCACCCAGAACGGCCAGGTCGTGCGCAGCCCGATCAACGCCGACTTCCGGCCCACCGGACGCTCGACCCAGGGCGTGAAGTTCGTGACGCCGAAGTCCGGCGACTCGGTGGCGGTCGTGGCCCGCTCGGTCGAGGCCCGGGAGGACGAGGAGGCGCCGGAGGACGCGGCTGCCGAGACGCCTGCCGAGGCGCCCGCTGACGCTGCGGAATCGTCGGATGAGGGTGGGAGTGCAACAATCGAAGCGACCGATCCCGAGACCGACGGGGAGAGTGACGGCTGATGACCGACGGCCAGGACACCGCAGTGCGGGCGCCCCTGGGCGACCGGATCTCGGCGAAGATCGCGAAGGCGACCGACGAGCACCGGGCCAACGCCCAGCCGGAGTCGCCGTCTCCGGCGAAGGCCGGCAAGCCGGGCAAGCGACCTCCGCGTCGCGCCCGCCTCCGGCTCACCCGGATCGATCCCTGGTCGGTCATGAAGACGTCGTTCCTGCTGGCCATCGCCTTCGCGGTCGTCACCGTGGTCTCGGTCTTCATCATCTGGTCCGTGCTCGCGGCGGCCGGTGTCTGGGACTCGATCAACGACACCGTCCGGGACGTGGTCGGCGGCCAGGACGCCGCGGAGTGGGACGTCCAGAAGTACGTCGGGATGTCCCGCGTCATGGGCTTCACGATGCTCGTGGCCGTGGTCGACGTCATCCTCATCACCGCGATCGCGACCCTCGGGGCGTTCCTCTACAACATGGCCGCCGCCCTGCTCGGCGGGGTGGAGCTGACCCTGGCCGAGGACGAGCGCTGACCCCGTTTTGTCCCCGTCCGTGAGGGTCCGGTAGTGTCCCCTCTCGGTTCACGGGCCTATAGCTCAGACGGTTAGAGCGCTTCCCTGATAAGGAAGAGGTCACAGGTTCAAGTCCTGTTAGGCCCACCACCTCGGCAGTCCCCGCCGCACTTCGAAGTCCGCACCAAGGGAGCCACCATGAAGAAGATCCTGTTCCTCCTGCTCCTGGTCGGCGCCGGTGTCGTCGTCAAGCGCAAGCTCGACGAGGGCAAGAAGGAGCAGGCGCTCTGGGCCGAGGCGACCGACCCGGTCGCGCGCGCCTGACGCTTCCCAGTGGGGCCTCGCCCCGCACGGGGCCTTGGCGCAATTGGTAGCGCACCTGCTTTGCAAGCAGGGGGTTAGGGGTTCGAGTCCCCTAGGCTCCACCGATTCTCGTTCCCCTTCGCGGTCCACGGCCACCCGCCGGCCGCTCGGTCGTCCCGAGCCGGCGCAGGTCTGCGGCGGGGCGCC
>JAEZKN010000198.1 GCA_023415395.1 Actinomycetes bacterium | reverse complement strand
CAGCCGCGGCGCCGGCCGACCCCGACGACCTCGAGCGGTTCGCGGAGACCTCCCAGCGACTCGCTGAGCGACTGCGCGACGCGGTCGCCGACGCGGAGGCCGAGATCCGGCGCGTCGACGACGAGCTGACCGCGATCTTCCGGATGTACAAGTTCCAGTGGGACTCACCCAACCTCGGGGTGAGTGCCGACTCCTACGCCGACTACGCCCGGATCCTCGAGGACATCCGCGGCAAGGGCCTCGCCGAGCGGCGCTCGGAGTGGCGCCGGCGGCTCACCGAGTGGAGCGGACAGGACCTCGTGCCGCTCGTCGGGGCGATGGCGGCCTCGATCGAGGAGATCGAGGACCGGCTCGAGCCGATCAACGCGATCCTGCGCGGCCTGGAGTTCGGCTCGACCCACGACCGGCTCCGGATCCGGCTGCGCCGGTTGGCGCCCACGCACGTCCAGACGTTCATGAAGGACCTCCGTGCGCTCTCGTCGGGCTCGACCGCCGACCTGGGCGAGGAGCAGATGGAGAAGCGGTTCACCGAGCTCAGCAGGTTCATGCAGCAGCTGCGCAAGCCCAGCCAGACCGGCGAGGCGCCCGGCGTCCTGACCGACCGCGACCGGCTGCTCGACGTACGCCGCCATGTCGAGGTCAGCGCCGAGCGCTACGACCACCTCACCGGTGAGCTGCGCGCGACGTACCGGACGCTGGGGGAGAAGAGCGGCGGCGAGAGCCAGGAGCTCGTGGCCTTCATCGTCGGCTCCGCGCTGCGCTTCCGGCTCGGCGACGAGCTGCGGTCGCGTCCCCGCTTCGCCCCGGTCTTCCTCGACGAGGGCTTCGTCAAGGCCGACTCGGAGTTCGCCGGGCGAGCGGTCCAGGCCTGGCGTGGGCTGGGCTTCCAGCTCATCGTCGGTGTCCCGCTGGACAAGGTCACGGGTCTCGAGCCGCACATGGACGAGCTGCTCGCGATCACCAAGAACAGCGCGACCCACCAGTCGTGGGTCACCTCCCTCACCGCCGCCGGTCGCCAGGCCGGCTCACCGCACGGCGGTGGCCGCCATCTCGACGAGGGTGTGGGCGTCGAAGAGCGCTTCGACGCCGATCAGTGACGAGGGCGGCAGTGGCAGGGCGAAGCCGAGCTCGTCGGCGGCCCGGCCGACCCCTTCCATGAGCTCGGCCATCATCGCGGGCTGCCAGCCCACGACGTAGAAGGTCAGCCGCACGACGTCGGCGAACGTCGCGCCGGCCGAGCCCAGTCCGGTGGCGACGTTGCGCAGGGCGCCGACGACCTGGTCGCCCAGGCCGCCGGACTCGGCGCCCTGGCTCCCCACCTGCCCGGCGACCTGCACCTGCGTCGTCCCCGTGCCGACGGCGACGTGGTGGTAGGGCGCGCCCTGGTCGAGCGTGCCGGGCGTGGGATGGGTGACGGGCATGAGAGGTCTCCTCCGGAGGGGCGGGCCTGGGCGGACGCCCACCTGCCCGCGATCGAGCGGGCGCGCGAGGCGTTCGACCGGAGCGCCGACGACCGGTGAGACGACGATGCCCGCCGACCTGGCGGTCGACGGGCGTCGGGTGAGGGGCGGTCAGCGCAGGATGGGGAGCTTGCGGACCAGGTGGGTCTGGGCCCAGGCCCGGCCGAGGCCCCAGGTGTCGCCGGCGAGGGTGACGGCGAGGACGACGACCGTGATGGCGCCGAGGACGTGGTCGTCGATCACCGGGTTGTTCTCCAGCGGGAGCGAGGCCAGCCACATCATCAGGTAGAGCGCCGCGCCGCCGATGGCCGCGAGCCGCATGCCGATCCCGAAGGTGAGCGCGAGCCCGATGCCCAGCAGGCCGAGCATGAAGAGCCAGTTGGCCCAGGTGTCGCCGGCGATGCTGTTGAACGTGCTCTGGAGCGGGTTGTCGGCAGGGACGCCGAAGGTCAGGAACCCGAAGGTCGGGCTGCCGCCGTTGATCCACGCGTCCGGCCCGAAGTAGTCGACCGCGCCGGTCTCCGCGCTCTTGCCGGTGGCGAAGCCCAGGGCCAGCAGCTTGTCGAAGAAGGCCCACAGGAAGGTGAGCCCGAAGCCGATGCGCAGGACGGCCAGAGCGCGACGTGCCACGCGGTGGGTGACGATGTCCTGCTCGACGAGGACGTCGGTGTGGGGGTGGGTGTCGATGTGGTGCTGTACGGCGGTCATCTCGGTCTCCTTGGTCGTGGACCTTTCCGTTTCGTTGTCCTTCGTCACTCACTCTCGCGAACGGGCCCGGTCGGGGTGAGAGGCCTCGGTCGGGACCGCGCGGGACCTTGGTCACAGCACCTGGGCGGGATGATCGCGTGTGGGTACGCCGGCCGCACCCCGCGGACCACAACGGATTTCTCCGGAAGGGTTGACGCATGTCAACATTCAGGCTATGCACCACTTCTCGGAACCGGTGGTCGCTCGGCCCGCTCCTGGATCGGCCGCGCCCGCCCACGTGTCGCCCTCTGCTGTCGGAACGGTCGGTTGAGTCGATGTCGGCGTCGCTGGTGTGTGCGACTCGCCGCGCTCTGATCCTGGGTGTCATCCCGGCGCTGGCCGCTGCCCGGTTGGGCCCGACGGCGGGAGCGCAGGCGCGCCGCAGCGTCGGATCCGCGGGCCGGTGGAACGAGGACCGGCGGCACCAGGACCGGCTGGCCCGGGTGGCGGACCGCGCCGCCGGCTGGCTGGCCCGACGCACCGGCACCGGCGTGCCGGTGGCGAGTGCGTCCACGATCGAGCCGGACCGGTCCTGGGACCGGTCCTGGGTGGGCCCCATGACCGGTCGTTGCGTCTGGGACGGCGTGCCCGAGCAGGTCCGCAACCGCGCCCGGGTCCGCGCCTATGCAACGACCGACAGCCGCTACCTCCTCGACGAGCAGCCGCTGGATACGGCGGGGCGCTTCAACTTCGCACGCAGCTTCGCCGGTGCGAAGTCGCTCGAGGTCGTGGACCCGTTCGAGGAGGTCGTCCTCGCCGAGTGGGCGCCGGCCACCGGCCTGGTGCGCTCCTACGACGTCGGCACCGACGACGGCCGCTGGGGCCGCACCTGGACCTACGACCAGTCGGTCGCTCTCGTGGCGGCCCTCGCCCGCGACGACGCGCCCCTGGCCGCAGAGCTCGGCAGGGGCCTGATGAGGCTGCAGGTGACCGGGCGCCAGGACGGCGCCTTCGTGGTCAACGCAGCCGGCATCGACCCCGAGGGTGCCGACCACGAGCACCGGACCGGCAGCAGCGCGTGGGCGACGTACGCCCTGCTCGAGTGGGCCCGGTCGCTGCCACCGGGGCGGGATCGTCGGCAGGCCCTCGCCGCCGCGACCCGCGGCTCCGCCTGGCTCATCGATCAGCAGGTGCGCAAGGGGAAGCGCGCGGGGCTGGTCACCGGCGGGCGTGGCGAGTGGCGGCAAGGCCGGCTGGTCACCGACGTCCGGGTGACCTGGGCGGCCACCGAGCACGCACTGGACTGCTGGCAGGCCTGGAACCTGGCCGCGCGCACGCTGCCCGATCGCGCCGACCGGCGC
>JAEZKN010000194.1 GCA_023415395.1 Actinomycetes bacterium | reverse complement strand
GCGTTCAGCCGCGGCCACTCCGGGCGCGGCACCAGGGACAGCGCGCCGGGAGCGGCGTCCAGTCGGACCGAGATCGCAGGAGCGCGCTCGGAGTCGTCGCCGGCGTACGCGCGCAGCTCGGTCAGGTCGGCGAACCGCAGCTCATGCACGGCGGGGCCTCCCCAGGGACGGACGCCGGACGAGCGGCCGCGGCGCCGCGGGCAGCCAGGTGTGCAGGACGTGGTCGACGACGTGGACGCCGGCGGGCGCCTCGATCCGGTGCAGCTCCTCGACCTCGGCACCCCGGCCGGCGACCAGCGCCTGGTGGACCTCCCACTCCCGCTGCTTGCGCGGCGAGCGGTGCGCTTCCTCGAAGGACGACGTGCTCCAGTGGGCGAACTCGTCGAGGTCGAGCCACTTCAGCTCGACGCACATGCCGTCGGGCATGACGATGCGCTCGGACCCGGCGGGGAACTCGCGCACCTCCCACTCGAAGCCCTTCACGTAGGTGTACTCCGGGCCCATGGGATAGATCCACGGCTCGAGGTAGCGCGTGCGCAGGTCGATCCACGCCACCGACTCGCTCTCGACGGTCACCGGGTGCCGGGGCACCAGCACCACCGTGCCGGACCGCTCCAGCTGCCAGGACAGGTCGCGCAGCGCCAGCACGCCCTCGGGCGTGAGGACCATGTCGCCGTCCCACTTCATCGAGTACGCCGTGCGCACGTGCGCGAACGACCAGTTGTAGAAGTGCACGAGCGAGTGCACCGAGTCCGGCGGGGTCGCGAGGTGCTCGGCACCGGCCCGGCTCACCGCGACCGGGTAGGACGTCAGCGTGAACCGGTCCGCGGCACCGGCCTGGTCGACGACCCGCCGCGCGACCTCGGGCGTCCCGTCGTCGGACCCGTTGTCGACCAGCACCACGTGCTGGACCGCGTCGAGCATCGGCGGCAGCACCCAGGGCAGGTTGCGCGCCTCGTTCTTCACGCGGAAGACGCACGTCAGCCCGGGCGCCAGCGGCTCCCCGGCCTCCCACGGCCAGACGACGTCGAGGGTCACGGCTTCCGCCGCCGGTTGCGCACCGCGACCACCGACGACTGGCTGATGCTCTCGGCCTCGGCGTAGAGGTCGGCGTAGGCCTCGCGCAGCCGGTCGAGCTCGGCCGGCTCGGCGGCGAGGTCCACGCGGACGGCGAGCTGGCGCAGCCGCGGCGGCACCGCCAGGGCGTCCCAGGTCGTGGTCGCCACCGGTCGGTCGGTCCGGAGGAACTCGTGCACCGCGCGCTGGTCCTGAGCGGTCGCCGAGCGCACCGCGTCGACGTCGAGGGCCGCGACCGGGACGGTCCAGTCGGCGCGGAAGGCGGCGTAGTCGACGAGGTGGCGCGTGGTGTCGCGGGTCGCGCGCTCGGTGTGGAGCAGCGCGTTGACCCGGCCGGCCGTGCGCTCGGTGTCGTCGCCCGGCTCGGGCTCGGCACCGGTGACGAGCACCGGCACCACCGTGGCCTCGCAGCGCAGGGCGGCCCACTGCCACAGGCCGAGGAACCATGCCAGGCCCGGGTCGGCGACGACCAGCTCGGGCGACTCCTCGAGCTGCCGCCGGAGCCAGGTCTCCAGCCGCTCGCGCGGCCCGTCGAGCACCGCGACCTTGCCGGCCTCCAGCCACGCGGCCGGCCGGCCGTCGTGGAGGGCGACGTCGCTGCGGTCGAGGAGGTCGGCGTGCAGCCGGGCGACCCACGCCGGCTCGGGCCGGGGGATCCCCAGTGCCTGCAGGGCTCCGGCGACCGTGTCGCTCCCCGAGCCGAGCACGAGGACGAGGCGGCGCTGGCTCTCGGACATGCCCGGCACCCTACTTCCGGCGCAGCAGCGACCCGAGGCCGCGGCGCTTCTCCGGCGGCGGCGCCGGTGGCTCCTGCTCGGCCCGCTTCCTCACCTCGGGCTGGGCCTCGGCCTTCCCGCCGAGCGCCCGCCATGACTCCGCCGGGTCCTGGGCGACGCCCGCGGTGCCCCGCAGCCGCGGCCGCTTGATCGTCGCGCTCGGCTCGAAGCCGGCGTCGGCGCCCTCGACCCACCACGACCCGAAGAGCTCGTCGACCACGTCGTCGAGGTCCTCGCCCGGCTCGGCGACCTTGCGGGCGCGGGCGAAGGCGGCGGTCCGCTCGACGCGCGCCGACGTCCCGTCCGGCATCATCACCTGGCGCAGCCCGTGGTGCGTGCGCTCCAGGTGCAGCACCAGCGTCCCCAGGGTCTCCGGGGTCGGCGCCCAGGCCGCGCTCCCGAGCACCAGCCGGAACTGCCCCCGGGAGGCGGGGAGCGACTCCAGCGACGACTCCGCCAGCGTCACGCGCGGCTCGCCGGCGTACGACGCCCGGAGCAGGCGTGCGGACTTCTGGGGGTCGTCGAGCGGGTGGGTGCGCTCCTCGCGGATCGCCGACCAGTCGCCGAGCAGCGTCACCGCGAGGTCCGACAGCGACGAGGCCAGCACGGAGTCGACGACGGCCTGCACGTCCCCGTGCGCCTCCCCGCGGGTGTCGAGGACGACCTCGAGGTAGGGCACGGAGTAGAGCCGGCCGCGGCGGCGCTGCGGCTGCAGGTCCGGGACGCGGTCGGTGAGGAAGGGCTGGTTGTAGTCGTTGACCTCGTCCTGGCGCTGCTGCTGGTGGGTGCGCCCCAGGTGCCAGGACCGCGCCTCGCGGTCGGCGACGAAGACCGCGCCGCACTCGGCGAGGCGGTAGCCGAGGTCGATGTCCTCGCCGAGGCGCAGCGTCGTGTCCATGCCGCCGCACTCGTCGTAGAGCTCCCGGCGCAGCGACGCGGTCGCGCCGACGTGGGTGCGCAGCGCGCGCGGGCCGGCGGCGCGCAGGTCGTCGGTCTTGTCCCAGACGTCCTCGACCCAGTGCCGCTCCCGCTCGGCGTCCGCGAAGACCTCGTGCAGCCGGCCGCGGGCGTCCGGGGCCCGCGCGAGCAGGGGCTGCGGGTCGACGAACCACTTGTGCCCGAGCACGACCGCGTGGTCGACCAGGTGGTGCCAGCGCAGCTGGGCCTCGACCTGCTCGGGCTCGACCAGCATGTCGGCGTCGAGCCAGTGGACGACCTGGCCGTCGGAGGCCAGGGCACCGGTGTGGCAGGCGTTGGCCCGGCCCCATCCCTCCTCGACGCGGACGATGCGCGTGCGCTCGGGCCGGATCTCCGGCAGGGCCAGCGGCCGGCTCGGGTCGTCGTCGGCGACGACGACCTCGAGCAGGTGCGCCGGGTAGGTCTGGGACGCCAGCGCGGCGAGCACGTAGGGCAGCAGGCGCTGGGCGCCGTACGCCGGGATCACGACCGAGACCGACAGCGACGGCTCCCAGGAGCCGATCGCGGGGGCGTCGAGGCTGCCCCAGTCGTTGCGGCGCACACGGGGTCGGGTCATGGCTGCTCACCTGTCGTCTCGAGGAGCTCGCTGGGACGGAAGCCGCGCCACTGGGCGGCCAGGCTCTGGCGGGTGAGGAAGTAGCCCAGGCCGCTGTCCCAGGTGTGGCCGCCGGCGGTGCGGCGCAGCACGTAGCCCAGGCCCTGGGTGCGGTAGACCCGGCCGCCCGCGGCACGCACGTCCTCGAGCAGCCGTGCGTCCACGTGCCGCGGCACGGATCGGAAGCCACCGACCGCGCGCAGCAGCGCGCGGTCCATGGTCATCGTGCCGCCGGCGCCGACCGCGCCGAAGTTCTCGCTCGGCCCGCGCCGCCGCACGGTCGTGCGGATCGGCTCGAGGTAGACCATCTCGGCGGGCATGCCGACCAGCTCGGCGCCGGAGTAGTGCCGGGCCAGCAGCAGGTCGGCGACGACGTCGGGGCCGTACCAGTCGTCGTCGTCCATCTTCACCACCACGTCGCCCGCGGCCGCGTCGGTCGCCGCGCGGAGCACGTCGCCGAAGACCGTGTCGCGGTGCCGCGGGACGAGCGTGAACGGCCGGTCGCCGAGGGCCGCGCGGACGACGGCGGGGTCGGCCTCGAAGCCGTGCGTCGCGAGCACCAGCTCCAGCTCGACCCCGCGCTGGCGCGCCACCTGGGCCAGCGCGAAGCCCAGCTGCTCGGGTCGCTTGGTCGGGAGCAGCACGCTCACCGAGGGGTACGCCGCCGTCCGGACGCCCACCGCCGCGCCGATCCGCTGCCTCCAGCCGAGCGAGGAGTGCTCGCGCAGGGCGGCTCGCCGCAGCCGGACCGAGTGCTCCTCGCGCCGCATCGGGTCGTCGAGGTCGACCTCGGGGAACCCGTCTCCCACCAGCGGCACGCCGGCCATGCCCAGCCCGGCCACCAGCCGCGGGTCGGCACCGGGCGGGACCACGACGGCCTGTGCGGCGCGGAGCCCGGCGACCAGCGCCGGCGTCGGCTCCCCGTCGGGGAGCGGCACGGGGCCGCGGTCCCAGTCGCGGCGGAAGCCGACGGGGTTGAGCAGCGCCTCGTCCAGCGGGCCGATCCCCGCACCGACCCCCGCGCCGAACCCCGCACCGACCTGGACCGGCGCGCGGCCGGTCACCTCGGACTCCTCCCCTGACCCGACCGACGCGGGGACCTCCGCGGAGACGACGCTCGGGTCCATCGGCCGCGCGACGCCCTCGACCACCAGGCCGTGGTGGCCGGTGACGACC
>JAEZKN010000167.1 GCA_023415395.1 Actinomycetes bacterium | reverse complement strand
CACCCGCACCGGGCGCCCCGGCCGCCGCCAGAGCTCGAAGGCCAGGCGCCCGGCGACACCGGGCGAGACCCGGGCCGTCGCGCTGAGGCCGGTGCCGACCGCGTCCTGGAGCTGGAGCATCGCGCTCTCCTCGTCGGTTGGAAAACAATACGAACGATCGTACGATTTGTTTCCCGGTCCCGCCACCGGCTCTCGGAGAACTAGGCTGGGGCCACCATGGAGGACGCAGTGGAGGACGCACGGTCGAGCGCAGCGCCGGTGACCGACGGCCGGATCCGCCGCGGCGACCGGACCCGCCGCGAGGTGCTGCGCGCCGCGATGGACATCGCTTCCGTGGACGGCCTCGACGGGCTCTCGATCGGGCGACTGGCCAGCGAGCTCGGCATCAGCAAGAGCGGGCTGATCGCCCACTTCGGCACCAAGGAGGAGCTCCAGCTCGCCACCATCCGCGCCGCCCGGGCGATCTTCGTGCGGACGATCATCGAGCCGTCGCTGCAGCTCCGTCCCGGCCTGGCCCAGGTGCGGGCGCTGCTCGACGGATGGCTGGAGTACTCCAGCGACCGGCGCTTCCCGGGCGGGTGCTTCTTCGCCCGCGCCTCCCACGAGTACGCCGCCCGGCCCGGGGCCGTCCGCGACGCGCTCGCGACGGTGGACGAGGAGTGGCTCGGCCTGATCGAGGAGTCGATCCGCGGTGCCCAGGCGGCCGGCGAGATCGATCCGTCGGTCGACGCCGCCCAGCTCACCTACGAGCTCGACTCCTACCTCGACTCGGCGAACCTGCGCTCGCTGCTCGGTCGCGCCGGTGTCTACGAGCAGGCGGGCCGCGCCGTGCGCGACCGGCTGGCCTCCGCCGCGACGGGCGCCGCGGTGCCTCGCTAGGCTCCCGCGCATGCCCGCGCCGACCTTCCTGTGCATCGGCGCCCAGAAGTGCGGCACCACCTGGCTCGCCTCGGCCGTCGCCCAGCACCCGCAGGTCGGGACCGGCCGGAAGAAGGAGCTGCACTTCTTCGACCGGCAGGCGACCTACGAGCGCGGCCTCGCGTGGTACGAGCGGCAGTTCCGGACCACGCCCCAGACCCGGGAGGTCGGCGAGTTCACGCCGAACTACTGGCTCACGGTCGGCACCGAGACGCCGACGAACTTCCTCGGCTCGGCCGACCGGATCGCCGACGCCTACCCCGACCTCCGGCTGATCGTGTGCCTGCGCGACCCGGTGGACCGCGCGGTCTCGGCGTACTTCCACAACATCAAGGCGGGCCGGCTCTCGCCCGACGTCCCGTTCCTCGACGCCCTGCTCGAGCGCCCGGGGATGCGGGACTTCGGGTGCTACGGGACCCAGCTCGACGCGTGGCTGGCCCGCTTCCCGATCGACCGCTACCTCTTCCTGGTCTACGAGGAGGACATCCGGCCGGACGCCGCGAAGCCGGACGCGCTGCGCCGCACCTTCGAGCACCTCGGCGTCGACGCGTCCTTCGAGCCCGCGGACACCTCGCTCGAGCGCAACGCCCGGCTCAGCGACTTCGAGATGCGCCGGCGCCACGCGTCGGGGGCCACCCGCTGGCTGATGTCGCGGCTGCCCGAGCGGGCGCACTCCTGGGACCGCTGGGCGATCACGGTCTCCGACGCCGACCGGCGGACCCTCCGGGCCGACTACGTCGACGAGGTGGCCCGGCTCGAGGAGATCCTCGGTCGCCGGATGCCCTGGCCGGCGCCGTGACCGCTCCGGTCACCCGTCGTGCGCTGCTGGTCGGCGCCGGTGGGGCAGCCACCCTCTCCGGGGCCCCCCTCGCAGGGGCCGGTGAGGCAGCCGAGGCAGCGTCGTCGCTCGCGGACCTCGCGGAGCGACGGGGACTGGTCTTCGGCTCCTCGGCGGCGACCTGGCAGCTCGACCGCGGCTACCGCCGGCTCCACGCGCGCCAGGCGGGCCTGCTGCTCACCGAGGACGACCTGCTGTGGCACCGGATCAAGCCGCGCCCGCGGGCGGCGCTGGACTTCCGGCGCGGCGACCGCATCGTCGGCTGGGCCCGGGCCCAGGGTCAGCGGGTCCTCGGCGCCCACCTCGTCTGGGACCAGGGCTTCGGCCCGGGATGGCGAGGGGACGCCCTGTGGGGGCTGACCCGTCCCGAGGCCGAGCGCCTGCTGCACGGCGTGGTGCGCACCGAGGTCGCGCACTACCGCGGCCGGGCCGACGCATGGGTCGTCGCGAACGAGGTCACCGGTCCGCACCGCGCCGACCGGCACGGCTTCCGGCGCGACGTGCCCTGGTACGCCACGATCGGCCCGACGTACGTCGCCGACTGCTTCCACCTGGCCGCCGAGACCGACCCGGGCGCGCTCCTGGTCCTCAACGAGTTCGGGTTCGAGACCGTGGACGAGCGGGGCGACCGGCCCGGCCCGCGGCGTCGCGCGTTCCTCGCCGCACTCGACCGGCTGCTCGACCGGGAAGCACCCGTCCAGGGGGTCGGGCTCCAGGCCCACCTCCTGGCCGAGCGGTTCGCGGATCGGTTCGACCCCCGGTCCTACCGCGCGTTCCTCGCCGAGATCGCGGCCCGCGGGCTGCCGGTGCTGGTCACCGAGCTCGACGTGCTCGACGACGGGCTCCCGACCGGCTTCGACCGACGGGACCGCGGGGTCGCCGAGGTCCACCGCCGCTACCTCGAGGTCCTGCTCGACGAGCCGGCCGTCAAGGCGGTGGTGACCTTCGGGCTGACCGACCGCTACACCTGGCTCGACGAGGACCGGCCGCGACGCGATGGCACGCACCGCCGGCCGCTGGCCTTCGACCGCCGGCTGCGGCCCAAGCCGGCCCACGACGCCATCGTCCGGGCGCTGCGCCACGCCCCCGGCAGAGCACCGCTGTGGGAGCCGGTCACCCGCGGGTGACCACCGACCAGGACAGCGGGGCCACCTCGGTCTCGAGCTCGAGGTGGCCGGTCACGCCGACCCGGACCGGCGCGTCGGGCGACCGGTTCACCAGCACCAGCGCGGTGTGGCCGGTCTCCTCGTCGTAGGTCGCGGTGGCGTCGAGCAGCGGTACGTCGCCGAGCTCGGACTCGTAGGTCGCGACCCGGGGCTCGACACGGAGCACGTCCCCGCGCGCCGCGGCGGCGATCTGCGCGAAGGGCTCGAAGGTCGGCTGCGTCCAGGCGCGCCCGCCCGGCTCGGTCCGGATCGGCGCGATCGCGTTGACCAGCTGGGCCAGGCAGGCGATGCCGACGCGGTCGGCGTGCCGCAGCAGCGTGACCAGCAGGCTCGCGACCATGGTGGCGTCGAGGTCGTCGTAGGTGTCCTCGAGGATCGGGCGCACCTCGGGCCAGTCCTCGGGAGCGTCCTGGGCCCACTGGGAGAAGTACCAGACGTTCCACTCGTCGACCGAGACCCGCAGCCGCTTGCGGGACTTCAGCCGCGCGGCGACGTGGTCGGCGGTCGCCACGACCCCCTCGATCGCCCGGTCGAGGGCGGCCGCCGTGGCGAGGTACTCGGCCGGCGTACGCCCCGTCGGGTCGTGGTAGCTGTGCAGCGAGACGTAGTCGACGACGTCGTAGCACTCCTCCAGCACCGTGGCCTCCCACGCCGCGAACGTCGCCATGTCCGGAGTCGAGCTGCCGCAGGCGACGAGCTCGATGTGCGGGTCGGCCATCTTCATCGCACGGCCCGTGGCGGCGGCGAGCCGGCCGTAGTCCGCGGCCGGCCGGTGCCCGACCTGCCACGGGCCGTCCATCTCGTTGCCCAGGCACCACAGCCGCACGTCGTACGGCGCCGTCGACCCGTGCGCGCGGCGCTGGTCGGAGAGGCGGGTGCCACCGGGGTGGTTGCAGTACTCGAGCAGGTCCACCGCATCCTGCACCCCGCGGGTGCCCAGGTTGACCGCCATCATCGGCTCGGCCCCGGCGAGCCGGCACCAGGCGAGGAACTCGTCGGTGCCGAAGGCGTTGGTCTCGGTCGCGTGCCACGCGAGGTCGAGGCGGCGGGGGCGCTGCTCGCGCGGGCCGACGCCGTCCTCCCACCGGTAGCCGGACACGAAGTTGCCACCGGGGTAGCGCACCACGCTCGCGCCGAGGCGCCGCACCAGCTCCAGCACGTCGGTGCGGAAGCCGTGCTCGTCGGCCGCGGGGTGCCCGGGCTCGAAGATGCCGGTGTAGACGCAGCGGCCCAGGTGCTCGACGAAGGACCCGAACAGCCGCCGGTCGACCGGCCCGATCCGGAAGTCGCGGTCGAGGCTGATGGCGGCCGAGATGGGTGCGGGCACGTGCGGGTGTCTACCCCACCCGGGCCGCCCGGTCCAGGGCCTGGGGCGCGGTGGCCGCACTGTCGCCGGGGCTCAGGACGCGACGATCCGGTTGGTGCACGCCCCGATGCCCTCGACCGAGGCCACGACGGTGCTGCCAGGTTCGAGGAACAGCTGGGGGTCGCGCGCCTGCCCCACCCCTGCGGGCGTCCCGGTCGCGATCAGGTCGCCGGGCCGCAGGGTGATCACGGTCGAGATGTACTCCACCAGCGCGACGGGGTCGAAGAGGAGCGTCCCGGTGTCGTCGTCCTGCATGAGCTGCCCGTCGACGAGCGTGCGCACGTTGAGCTCCGGGCGCACCCCGCCGGCCAGCTCGTCCGGCGTGACCAGGTAGGGCCCGACGGGGGTCGTGGAGTCCCAGATCTTGCCCTGGGTCCACTCGATCGTGCGGAACTGCCAGTCACGCACCGAGACGTCGTTCATCACGGTGAAGCCCGCGATGGCGGCCTCCGCCTGCGCCGTGCTGGCACGCCGCACCTGCCGCCCCACGACCACGACCAGCTCGACCTCCCAGTCCAGCCGATCGGTCTCCGGAGGCTTGACGATGGCGTCGTTGGCGCCGATGAGGGTGTCGGCGAACTTCGGGAACAGCGTGGGGTACGCCGGCAGCTCCCGCCCCATCTCCTGGATGTGGTTGGTGTAGTTGTGCCCCACGCAGACCACCTTGGAGGGCCGGCCCACGACCGGTGCGAAGTCCGCGTCCGCGGCGGCGTAGCTCCGCCCCGTCCCGGGGCCCGCGGCGGTCCGCTCCCAGTCGTCCTCCGCGAGGAGCACCCCCAGGTCGGTGCGGCCGAGGTCCACGAGCGCGTCGCCCTCGAGCCGGACCGCCCGCGTGCCGACGTCGGTCCGGATGGTCGCCAGCCTCATCGCGCCACCCCCGCGGGGAGGTGCCGGACCAGCACCGGCAGCACACCGGCGGCCAGCTCCTGGGGAGGGCCATCCGCGCCGGCCCCGGTGACCCGGCCGACCGTCTCGAGGAGCAGCTCGAGGTAGCCGGCTCCCGCGAACGACGGTGCCGAGGCACTCATGCGCACCGGTCCACGTCGAGGCGTCGCCAACCACCCTCGAAGAACAGGAGCGGCTCGGCCCCGGCGGGTCCGGGGCGGTGGCCGAAGGCGGTCACCCGGCCCACGACCAGGGCGTGGTCGCCCCCGTCGTAGGTCGCCCAGGGCTCGCACTCGAAGAACGCCAGCGCACCCTCGAGGCGCGGCGCGCGCCCGTCGGTCAGCCACGCGGGCTCCGCGTCGCCGGGCCGTCCCGCGAAGTACTGGCCGGTGGCCAGCTGCTCCTCGGCCAGCACGTTGATCGTGTAGTGCCCGGTCTCGAGGAACTCGCGCGCCCGCGACTCCTTCCTGACCGCCACCAGCGCCAGGGCGGGGTCCAGCGACACGGAGGTGAACGAGTTGACGGTCATGCCGTAGCGCACGCCGTCCGCCTCGTAGGTCACGGCGACGACGCCGGTGGCGAACCTCCCGAACGCCGCCCGCAGCTCCTGCGGACTGGCGAGGTCGGGCGCCTTCATCGTGGTCTGGGACATCCGAGTTCTCCTCTTCGTGGGGGAGCCGGTCAGTGCGCTTCGTCGAGGGCCGCGGCCTCGTCGACGAACCCGGTGGCCGTGCCTTCGGGCATCAGCGACCGCAGGACCGGGTAGCCGACGACGGCGACGGCGAAGGACACGAGGAAGCCGAGGGTGACGATCTGCGCCTCCATCAGCCAGATGCCGATCGCGGCGGCGGCGACCAGCGACGCGACGCCCGCCCAGTTCCACTGCTCGACGCGGTGGTCTCCCTCGACCCGCCCACGCCGGACGAGGTAGTAGTCGGCGATCATGACGCCGGACATCGCCAGCGTCATCGCGCCGAGGTAGGACAGGTAGGTGTTGAACTCGTCGAGGATGCCGGCGGCGATCATCAGCAGGGCGATGAGGTTGCCGACCACGACCATCACGGCCCGGCCGGGCTTCTTGCCGAAGAGGGAGTCGACGAGGTTCACCAGCGAGAGGGAGCCGGAGTACGCGTTGATCGCCTGCGCCTTGGCCTGGGCGGCGTAGATGGTGATGAACCCGGCCCAGCCGGCGAAGATCACGAAGAACGCACCGGTGTTGCCCATGACGAAGCCGCTGCCGGCGGCGGCCGCTGCCTCGGGGCTGAGCCCGGCGTCGCGGGCCATGAGGTACTCGACGACCTCGGGCATGCCGCCGATGACGACCAGCGAGCCCAGCACGATCATCACGACGTTCTGCACCAGCGGGCCTGCGGCGGCGAGGACCGTGACGTCCTTGCCGGTGCGGGCGTAGCGAGCGAAGTCGGCGGTGACCAGCGCGATCGTGCCGGCCGTCGCGCCCATCACCGACACGGCGGTCTCGAACTTGGTCCAGCTGCCCCCGGGGACGACACCGTCGAAGGTGAAGACCGCGGACATGTCGGCACCGTCGACGGCGTAGATCTGCACGATCATGTAGGCCGTGACCAGCAGGGTCACCACGATCATGGCGGCGCCGGCCCGGAGCGCGAGCTTGAGGCCGAAGATCGCGAGGGCGATCCACAGCAGCGTGAGGACGCCGTAGACGCCGATCTTGGTGACCCAGGTGTCCTCCCACTTCAGCATCAGCAGCGTGCCCTCGTAGAGCAGCGCCGACTCGACCGCGAGGAAGCCGAGGATCATCACGGCGAACACCACCGAGCCGACGGCCGAGCCACGCTGCCCGAACCCGAAGAAGCGGGAGGTGACGGTGCCCGACAGCCCGGTGCGGTGCGCCATGTCGCCGAGGAGCTTGCCGAGCACGAAGCCGAACAGGCCGACGACGACGCCGGCGGTCAGTCCCCAGACGAAGCCGGCCAGGGTCACGGTGAACCCGGCGATGGCGAAGATGACGAGCGCCGTGGCGACGCTCACCGGCGACAGCGCCAGGCGGAACCCGCTCTGCCGGTCGGCGGCGGGAACGCTGACCAGGGCGTGGTCCTCGGCGGCGGCGGCGAGCGAGGACGTGACGGACGCCGTCGGCTCGGGCGTGTTGATGGTGGTCATGAGGGGTCCTTGGGGTCGGCCGACCCCGCGGGGCCCCGCCGGGGGGGGCCCCGGGGGGGGGGGGGGGGGGGGGGGGGGGTGG
>JAEZKN010000160.1 GCA_023415395.1 Actinomycetes bacterium | reverse complement strand
GCGCCACCGGCGCCACCGGCGCCACCGGCGCCACCGGCGCCACAGCGGAGGCCGGGATCATCTGCTGGACGGCGAGGGCGCTGGCGGCGAGAGCGACGACCGTCGCCAGGGCGGCGGTCAGGCGGGCACGGGAGTTCGTCGGGAGCACGACGACGAGTGTGGGGCCACGGGGTCGCTCGCGCAGGACTTCACGAAAAGACGAGGTGTCCGTCCGCCCGGGCGCACCGCACGCGCCCGGGCAGGTCGACCCACCGCTGACCGTGCCAGTCGGTGAGCAGGGCGTCGATCGCGAGCACGTGCTCGTGGATGAGCTCCGAGGGCGGGCAGCCGGCCGCGACCGCTGCGAGCCGCAGCACCCGCCGGCGGATCGAGGTGGGCTGGGCGAGCAGGCCGTCGACCGGGAGGCCGGCCAGGTCGGCGTACGCCGCCTCCGCGACGTCGTCGAGCAGGTCCATGTCGTCGCGCAGCTGGTCGGCGGTGCGGGCGAGCGTGGTGGCGATGCCGGGCCCGAGCTGCTCCTCGAGCACCGGCAGCACCGTCCGGCGCACCCGCACGCGCGCGTAGCCGGGGTCGGCGTTGTGCGGGTCGTCCCAGTAGTCGATGCCCTCGACCTGGCAGGCGGTCACGGTGTCGTCGCGGGACACGTCGAGCAGCGGGCGGACGAACCGGCCGAAGGAGCGCCGCATGCCGGCGAGCGAGCGGCCGCCGGAGCCGCGCGCCAGCCCGAGCAGCACCGTCTCGGCCTGGTCGTCGCGGGTGTGTCCGAGCAGCACCGCCGCCGCGTCGAAGCGATCGCCGACCTGCTCGAGCACGGCGTACCGCGCCTGCCGGGCCGCGGCCTCCGGGCCCAGGCCCTGCCCCTCGACCCGGACCGTCGCGGCGAGGGTCTCGTCGACGCCGAGCGCCGCCATCTGCTCCACGACCCGGGCCGCCTGCGCGTCCGACCCCTCCTGGAGCCCGTGGTCGACCGTCGCGCCGACGACCCGGACGCCCGGCTTGCGGGCCTCGAAGACGGTGGCGGCGAGCAGCGCGAGCGAGTCGGCCCCGCCGGAGCACGCGACGACGACGACCCGTCCCGGGTCGACACCGGCGATCGAGCGGCGGACGGCGAGGCGGACGGCGGCGACCGACGGGTGGAGGCTCATCCGGGGTCCGTCACAGGACGCGGGCGATCCAGGCCTGCGGGTCGGCGATCTCGGCCTTGGACGGGAGGTTCTCGGGCCGCTCCCACACGGCGTTGAACTCGGCCATGCCGGCCTTGTCGACGACCGCGCGCACGAACTTCGCGCCGTCGCGGTACTGCGCCATCTTGGCGTCGAGTCCCAGCAGCCGGCGCAGGATCCGGTCGAGCGAGCCGGCGCCCTTGCGGCGCTTGTTGAAGCGCTTGCGGATGTCCTTCACCGTCGGGATCACGCTGGGCCCGACGCCGTCCATCACCACGTCGGCATGGCCCTCCAACAGCGACATGACGCCGGTGACCCGGTCGACGATCTCCTTCTGCTGGGGCGAGCTGAGGGCCTCGACGATGCTGCCCTGCGGGTTGCGGACCGCGTCGAGGACCCGGTTGAGGGGGTCGTCGAGCATCCCCGAGGAGTCGAGGCTGTCGGCGATCGCGTGCATCTCCCCCAGGAGGTGGCCGGTCAGCCAGGGCGTCGCGGTGAACTGCACGCGGTGGGTCTCCTCGTGCAGGCAGACCCAGAGGCGGAAGTCGGTGGGGTCGACCTCGAGCTCGCGCTCGACGTGGACCACGTTGGGCGCGACCAGCAGCAGCCGGCCGGCGGGCCCGTGGAACGGGTCGAACTGGCCCAGCACCTTGCCGGAGAGGAAGCCGAGCAGGCCGCCCACCTCCGCGCCCGTCACGCGGGACCCGACGGCGCGCTGCCACCCGGTCGGGGCGCCCTTCTTCTCGGTGAGCTTGTCGACGATCGGCGCGAGGACGGTCGCGAACCCGTCGGCGTTGGCAGCGATCCAGCCCGGCCGGTCGACGACGAGCACCGGCGCGGTGCGCTCGCCCGCCTGGAGACCGGTGAACTCCCGCACCAGCGGCGTCGACCGCTCGGCGCCGGTCCGCAGCTCCTCGACCACGGCGGCGGCCTCGGCCCGGGAGATCTGCGGGCCCTCCCCGGCCAGGCGCGAACCCAGCGAGACCGCGAGGTCCCAGTCGACCATGCTCGAGGCGCCCGACGTCATGGAGCGACCGTACCCGCGGCCCCACAACGACAGGCGGCGAGCGCACTGGTCAGGTCGTCCAGCGTGGCGCGGGCGTCGAGGGTGTCGACGAGCGCGATCTTGTCGGCGAGGACCGCGAACACCATCGGCGCGCCGGTGCGGTCGGTGACGGTGCCGGCCAACCCGCTGACGCCGGACAGCGTGCCGGTCTTGGCCCGGACCCAGCCGCGGCCGGTGTCGTCGGCGAACCGGTCGGCGAGCGAGCCGGTGAACCCCGCGACCGGCAGCCCGGTCACCACCGAGCGCAGCGCCGGGTGACGGTCCGAGGCCGCGACCTCGAGCACCCCCGTGATGGTGTCGGGGTCGAGCCGGTTGTCCCGGGAGAGCCCGCTGCCGTCGTACACCCGCGCGCCCTGGACCGGGACGCCGAGGGTCGCGAGGGTCTCGACCACCGCCCGCGTGCCCGACGCGAAGGACGCGGTGCCGTTGACCGCGAGGCCGACCTGGTGGGACAGCACCTCGGCGGCCTCGTTGTCGCTGAGCTCCACGGTGTGCTCGACGATCTGCGCGACCGTCTGGCTCTCGACCTCGGCGAGCTCCTCGG
>JAEZKN010000139.1 GCA_023415395.1 Actinomycetes bacterium | reverse complement strand
CACCCGCACGGCCGGGCCCGAGGCGCCGGTGCAGGCCGGCACCGACCTGGTCGTCGTCGGGAGGGTGCCCGTCGCCGAGCGAGCGCCGCGCATCGGCGCCTTTCGGTCGACCTACCCCGACGGCTTCCGGATGGTCCCGCACCGCATCGTCGTCGACGACGACGTCGCGACCAGCGGGCTCGTGGCCGTCGAGGCCCGCGGCCACGGCCGGCACCGGAGCGGCCGGCTCTACCAGAACCGCTACGTCTTCGTGCTGCGGCTCGACGCGGGCGACCCGGGCGACCCGGGCGACCCGGGCGACCCGGGCGTACCGAGGATCGCCGAGGTGCGCGAGTACTGCGACACCCGGCACGCCTTCGACGTGTACGGGATCGACCGCTGAGTTGATTCAAGCAAGTGCATGATTGATCTCAATCAAGCACTTGCTTTACAGTTGCCCGACCGGTGCCACCGCCACCGGATGACCGCCAGATGATCCAGGAGGGGGAACCGTGCCCGAGCTGCGCGATCCCGATCACGAGCTGATCGCCAAGGCCATCCGGGCTCGGCTGACCGAGTTCGACGACGACTACTGGTCGGCCTGCGACCAGGAGCACCGCTTCCCGTGGGAGTTCTTCGACGCCATGGCCAGCGAGGGCTGGGTCGGCATCGCCATCCCGGAGGAGTACGGCGGAGGTGGCCGGGGTGTCACCGAGGCGGCGATCCTGCTGCGCGAGGTCGCCGCGTCCGGCGCCGCCATGAACGGGTGCACCGCGCTGCACATGAACGTCTTCGGGCTGCAGCCGGTCATCAAGTACGGCAACGACCGGCTCAAGGAGACCTTCCTGCCGCGGGCCGCGGCCGGGGACCTGCACGTCGCCTTCGCCGTGACCGAGCCGGACGCCGGCACGGACACCTCGCGGATCAAGACCCGGGCCGTGCGCGACGGCGACGGCTGGCGGATCTCGGGCCAGAAGATCTGGACCAGCAAGGCGCTGGAGTCGCAGATGGCGCTGATGCTGGCGCGCACCTCCCCGGCCCCGGACGACCCGGCGCGCCGGTTCGAGGGGCTGAGCCTCTTCCTCATCGACCTCGACCGCGACCACGTCGACATCCGGCCGATCCCGAAGGCCGGCCGCAACGCGGTCGCCACCTGCGAGACCTTCTACGACGACCTCCCCGTCGAGGGCTGGCGGCTGGTCGGCGAGGAGGGCAACGGCTTCAAGCACATCCTCGCGGGCCTCAACCCCGAGCGGATCCTGATCGCCGCCGAGGCGACCGGCATCGGCCAGGCCGCGCTCCGCCGCGCCGTCGACTACGCCCAGGTGCGCCGGGTCTTCGACAGGGCCATCGGCAGCAACCAGGCGATCAGCCACCCGCTGGCCGACGCCTACGCGCGCCTCGAGGCCGGCTGGGAGCTGACCATGGTCGCGGCCGCGCGCTACGACGCCGGTCTGTCCTGCGGGGCCGAGGCGAACATGGCCAAGTACCTCGCCGCCGACGCGGGCTACCAGGCCGCGGACCGGGCCATGCAGACCTTCGGCGGTCTCGGCTACGCGACCGAGTGCCACGTCGAGCGCTACTGGCGCGAGGCGCGGGTCATGCGGCTCGCGCCGATCAGCCAGGAGATGTCCCTCAACTTCATCGCGCAGCAGGTGCTCGGCCTGCCGCGCAGCTACTGATCGGTGCGGATGTGAAGCGTCTCCAGGGCCGGGTGGCCTACGTGCTGGGGGGCGGGTCGGACGGACCCGCCCGGTCCGGCGAGGACCTGCCCATGGGCAACGGCCGGGCGATCGCGCTCCGGCTGGCCGAGGAGGGGGCGACCGTCGTCGTCGGCGACCTGGTGCCCGAGCGGGCCCAGGCCACCGTCGACCACCTCGCCACGCCGGGGCTGGCGGTGCAGGTCGACGCGATGGACCCGGCCTCCTGCCGCGCCGCCGTCGCGACCGCGCTCGGCCACGCGGGCCGGCTCGACGTCGTCGTCTGCAACGTCGGTGTCTCCGGCCGCGAGCCGCTGAAGGTCCAGTCCCTCGAGGACTGGTCGACCGCCGACGCGGTCAACGTCCGCTCGCACTGGCTCACCGCCCAGGCCGCCCTCGAGCCGATGCTCGCGCAGGGCGGCGGCGCCTACGTCTTCGTGGGGTCGACGGCCGGGGTCTACAGCAGCCGGCGTTCGCTGTCCTACGAGGCGACCAAGGCCGCCCAGCTCGCCGTGATGCGCCACCTCGCCGTCCGGTACGCCGCGCGGGGCGTGCGCGCCAACGCGGTCGTTCTCGGCAACATCGACTCCGCCCTCGTCCGCCGCGAGTTCGGCGACGGCGGCGGCGAGGCGCGGGGCGCCGTCGTCCCGATGCGGCGTCAGGGCCGCCCCGAGGAGGCCGCGGCGGCGGTCGCGTTCCTCGCCAGCGACGACGCCGGCTACGTCACCGGTCAGAGCCTGCTCGTCGACGGCGGCGTGAGCGCCGCGTGGCCGAGCCCCCCGGAGCTGTCATGACCAGCGAGGAGAGCACCATGACCAGTCCCCACGGCCCGGCCGTGATCAGCGGGGTCGGGATGAGCCCGTTCGGCAAGTTCCTCGACACCTCGATGAAGGAGCTGGGGCGGGTGGCTGTCGAGGCCGCGCTCCGCGACGCCGGCATCGAGGTGCGCGACGTGCAGGCGATGGTCTTCTCCAACGCGCTCGCCGGGCTCATCACCGGGCAGGAGTGCATCCGGGGCGAGGTCGTCGGCTACCCGCTCGGCCTCGCCGGCATCCCGATCCACAACGTCGAGAACGCCTGCGCCTCCGGCGGCAACGCCCTCCACCTCGCGTGGATGATGGTCGCCTCCGGCATGTACGAGACCGTCCTCGCGCTCGGCGTCGAGAAGGCCAACCACGAGGACCGGCAGCGGACCTTCGCGGCGTACGGCGCCGGCATGGACGTCGAGCAGGGTTTCGCGACCGCCGACGGTGCCGGCCAGGAGCGCAGCCCCTTCGTCGACCGCCAGGCGCGGTTGGCCGCGACGCTCTTCGACGAGCGCGGCGTCACGATGGAGGGCCTGGCCCGGGTGACCTCCCGCTCGCTCGAGGCCGCCCGGCACAACCCGTTCGCGCACCGCCGCTTCGGAGCGAGCCCCGAGGACGTCCTCAACGCCCGGGTGGTGGTCGAGCCGCTGACGGTCCTGATGAGCTCGCCGGTCAGTGACGGGGCGGCGGCCGTCGTGGTGACCAGCCGGCCCGAGGCGGTGGCCTCGAAGCGGTCGATCGACATCCTGGCCTCGCGCCTGGCGACCCGGCCCCCGCAGGACCGTCCCGACGCGCCGAACGCCGTCGCGGCCAGTGCGCGGGCGGCCTACGAGCAGGCCGGCCTCGGCCCCAGCGACATGGACCTCGCCGAGGTGCACGACGCCTCGGTGGCCTACGAGCTCATGGCGTGGACCGACACCGGGCTGTGCGAGCCCGGCGACGAGCAGCGCTGGGCGATGGAGGGGGTGACTGACGCCGGCGGCGCGATGCCGGTCAACCGCTCCGGCGGCCTGGTCGGCCGCGGGCACGCACTCGGTGCCAGCGGGCTCGCCCAGGTGCACGACGTGGTCGGCCAGCTGCGCGGCGAGGCGGGGGCGCTCCAGCTCGACGGCCCGCGGACCGGGCTGGTGCAGATCGGCGGCGGCGTCGTGGACTGGCTCACCGCCGCGTCGACCGTGCACGTCCTGGCGGCGCGATGACCAGCGCGACGTCGGGCAGCGAGCGGGTCATCGACGCCCACATGCACGTGTGGGACGCGACCTGGCTGCCCGAGGGCCTGCGCCGGGCCTGGGCCCGGCAGGGCTCCGGACGCCGGCTGCCGGAGCGCTGCCCCAACGAGGTCTTCGGCCACGTCGCCGTCGGTCAGAGCGACCCCGACGCCGCGCTGACCATCGCCGCGTTCGACCGCGCCGGCGTGTCCGCGGGCCTGGTGCCGGTCGTCGACTGGACGATCGTCGGGCAGCCCGCCGGCGAGCACCTGGCGATCGCCGAGCTCAACGCCCGCTACGAGGAGCTGTCCACCACCCACGAGGGCCGGCTCTACTACTGCGCCGGGATCGACCCGCGTCACCCCGACGCCCGCGAGCTCTTCACCCGGGTCGTCGAGCAGCCCCACTGCCGGGGGGTGAAGCTCTACCCGGCGGCCGGGTGGGACCTGCGCGACCCCGCGCACGCCTGGCTCTTCGAGGAGCTCCTCGAGCGCGACCTCCCTGCCGTCGTCCACACCAGCCCTCTCGGTGGAGACCCGCTGCAGGTGATCCGCTGCCGCCCGGCCGAGCTCGCCGCGCTGTCCGCCCTCTTCCCGACCCTCAAGGTGAGCTACGCCCACGCCGGGCTGGACGCCTGGTGGCAGGAGGCCCTGGACTGCGCGACCGGCTGGCAGCACGCCTACCTCGAGCTGTCGCTGTGGCAGCGGCTCGCGTTCGACGACTACGACGAGTTCCGCAGGCGGGTCCGGCGGATGCGCGACCAGGTCGGCGCCCACCGGCTGGTGTTCGGATCCGACATCATCCGTGGCCCGCGGCACGATCCGGACGGAGACGAGCTCGTGCGCTGGATCACCATGGTGCGGGACCTCGCCGAGCCGCACGGGGGCCAGCCCGCCGTGCTCAGCCGGGAGGAGCTGCAGCTCTTCCTCGCCGACAACGCGGTCCGCCTGTTCGACCTCAAGGAGCATGCATGAGCCAGACCCTGGGACAACTCTTCGCCAACGCCGGCCACCGTTTCGCCGACAACGTGGCGATCGCCTCCTGCGGACGCGAGCGCACCTTCGCCGAGGTGATCGACCGCGGCTGGCGGCTCGCGAACGCCCTGCGAGAGCGCGGGGTCGAGCCCGGTGCCAAGGTCGCCGCGATGCTCGGCAACCGGGTGGAGTCGCTCGAGGTCTACGTCGGACTGGCGCTCGGCGGCTACACCGCCGTCCACGTCAACGACCGGCTGACCGCGCCCGAGGTCGACTACGTGCTCGCCGACTCGGGTGCCACCGGGCTGGTGCACACCGACGGCGTGTCGCCGGTCGCCGCCGAGCTCGAGCGCGCCGCGGGCCTGGCCGCCTGGTTCGCGATCGACGACGAGCCGCCCGCCGGGGCCGAGTCCTTCGACGCCGTCCTCCAGGCGGCCGTCGCCACGCCGTACCCCGTCGGTGTCGACGTCGAGGACATCGCCCTCATCGGCTACACCAGCGGCACGACGGGCTTCCCCAAGGGCGTGCTCGTCAGCCACCGCGCGGTCGTGAACTGCATCAAGCTGGTGCCCTTCGCCTACCGCTTCCCGCTGCAGGGCCACGCGGCGTTCCCCGGCGGCTGGTCGTTCGTCTCCGGCCTGTGGGGCGTGATCTTCCCGCACTTCTACACGGGAGGGACCGTCTCCTTCATCCCCGGCGCGACGCCCGAGGAGTGGGGGCGGCACATGGTCGAGAACGGCTCGACCTTCACCCTCGGCCTCACCCCCCTCATCCCCGGGCTGATGGCCGCGCTGCGCGCCCACCCGGCCGCGCTCGACACCTTGCAGTCGGTGCTGCACTCCGGCGGTCCTCTCCCCGCCGAGCTCGCCTCGGACCTCGTCGAGCTGATCGGCGACCGGCTCGTCGAGACCTACGGCATGACCGAGGTGGTCGGTCCGATCACGATCACCAACCGTGCCGACTGGCGCGGGCTCGGCCGGGCCCGGAGCATCTTCGAGTCGGTCGGTCGGCCGCTGCCGACCTCCTCCATGCGGGTCGTGGACGCCGACGGCCGGACGCTGCCGGCGGGTGAGGTCGGGGAGCTCGTGATCGCGGCCGACACGATGTTCTCGGGCTACCACAACCAGCCCGAGAAGACGGCCGCGGCGCTGCGCGGCGGGGACTACTTCACCGGCGACCTCGGCTACCGCGACGAGGCGGGCTACTACTACCTCACCGGCCGGAGCCAGGACCTCATCATCAGTGGTGGGGCCAACGTCTATCCCGCCGAGGTCGAGCGCGTCCTGGTGATGATGGACGAGGTCGTCGACGCGGCGGTCTTCGGGCTGCCCGACGACCGCTGGGGCGAGGCGGTCGCCGCGGCGGTCGTGCTCGCCCCCGGTGCCAGCCTGAGCGAGCAGGAGCTGCGCGACTTCGCGCGTGCCCGGCTCGCCGGTTACAAGAAGCCCGTGCACGTCTTCTTCGTCGACGCGCTGCCGCGCAACGCGAGCATGAAGGTGATGAAGCACGTGCTGAAGGAGCAGGTCGCGAGCACCGTCGGTGCTCCCGGAGCGGAAGGCGTGACGACATGTTGAACAAGCTCGGCATCAGCGAGCTCTTCCCGGGGGTGGGCGCCCGCAGCGGCCGGTGGTCGATGGACGCCGCCCAGCTGATCGAGGAGCTCGGCTACCACTCGGTGTGGCTGCCCGAGCACGTCGTCTTCTTCCCGGAGTACCGCTCGCAGTACCCCTACGAGAGCGGTGGCGCGAAGGAGGTCCACAAGACCCTCGGCGTGCACGACCCGCTGGTGCTCGCCGGCGCCCTCGCCACCGCGACGACCACGCTCCGCATCGGCACCTACGTCTTCGTCGTGCCGCAGCGCAACCCCATCGTGACCGCGCGCCAGGTCGCCAGCGTCGACCAGCTGAGCGAGGGCCGCTTCGAGTTCGGGGTCGGCGTGGGCTGGTCGGAGGAGGAGTACGCCGCCCTCGACGTCCCCTTCGAGCGCCGCGGCGACCGCATGAACGACTACCTGGCCGCGATCCGGGAGCTCTGGAGCCCGGAGGAGATCAGCCAGTACGACGGCGAGTTCGTCCAGTTCGAGCCGCTCTACTGCTTCCCCAAGCCGGCCCAGTCGCGGTTGCCGATCATCGTGGGCGGCAACAGTCGCGCCACGCTGGAGCGCATCGTGAAGTACGGCGACGGGTGGGCGGGCTACAGCCGCACCCACGAGGACATCAAGGTCTTCATCGGACGGCTCGAGGAGCTGATGACCCAGGCGGGACGGGACATGTCCGAGCTCTCGCTCAAGGTCGGCCGCCGGAGCAAGGGGGCGACCGAGCGGGACTGGGAGGACGACCGCGCCTACATCGAGGAGGCGTTCCGACTCGGGATCGACGAGGTCGTGGTCTCCCCGCGCATCGGTGATGAGAACTACGAGCGCGACATGCGGCGCTACGCGGAGATCGTCGGCGGCTGACCTCCGCATTTCCCTTCCCCCGGGGGGCGGGACGGAGTAGTCTTCGATGTGAAGCAAGTGCTTGATTGATTCCGAGTTCTCGAGGAGAAGCATGACGACGCCCACCGACACCCGATCGCCCGCCGAGGTCGACTACCTGATCATCGGCGCGGGCGTCTGCGGCCTCTACCAGCTGCACCAGCTGCTCGAGATCGGCGCCGACGTCCGCGTGGTCGACGCCAACGCGGGCCTCGGCGGCACGTGGTACATGAACCGCTACCCGGGCTGCCGCTTCGACAGCGAGTCGTACACCTACCAGTACTCCTTCTCCCCGGAGCTGTTGGCGGAGTGGGACTGGAAGGAGAAGTTCTCGCCCCAGCCCGAGACGCTCTCCTACCTGCAGTACGTCGCGCAGAAGTTCGACCTCGAGCGCCACATCACCTTCAACGCGGTGGTCACCGCGGCACAGTGGCTGGAGGACGAGTGGCGCTGGCTGCTCACCTTCGCCGACGGGTCGCGCATCAAGGCCCGCTTCGTGCTCTGTGCGATGGGCCTGCTCTCGGTCCCGACGTACCCGCGGATCCCGGGCCGGGGCAGTTTCCGCGGCCTCGAGCGACACACCTTCGACTGGCCGGAGGACTACGACCTCACCGGCAAGCGGATGGCCGTCATCGGCACCGGGGCCAGCGGCGTGCAGGTCATCACGGACGTCGCCGACAAGGTCGAGAGCCTCCTCGTGCTCCAGCGCGACGCGAACTGGTGCGCACCGCTGGGCAACGCCCCGCTGTCCGCCGAGGAGATGGCCGACCTGCGGTCGCGCTACGACGAGATCTTCGCCTGGTGCCGCGACACCCCGGCCGGCTTCATCCACCGGCCCGACCGGGTGCTCTCGACCGACGTGACCCGCGAGGAGCGCCTCGCCCACTGGGAGGACCTCTACGAGAACGGCCAGGGAGCCAGCCTCTACATGGGCAACTACCGCGACTGCATCATGGAGTGGGAGGCCAATCGCGAGCTCTCGGAGTTCGTGGCGAGCAAGATCCGGCAGCGGGTCAAGGACCCCGAGACCGCGGAGCTCCTCATCCCCAAGGACCACGGGTTCGGCACCAAGCGGGTCGCCGGCGAGTCCGGCTTCTACGAGGTCTTCAACCAGGACAACGTCGAGCTCGTCGACATCATGGCCCACCCGATCCTGGAGATCACCGAGACCGGGCTCCGCATCGACCTGGGCGGCGGCGAGGTGCGCGACGTCGAGCTCGACGTGATCTGCTACGCCACCGGCTTCGACGCCGTGACCGGCCCCTTCGACCGGATCGACATCGTCGGCGCGGAGGGCAGGCGGCTCAAGGAGCACTGGGCCGACGGCCCCCTGACCACGCTCGGCGTCCAGGTGGCCGGCTTCCCGAACATGTTCATCCTCGTCGGCCCCCAGTCGGGCTCTGCCACGGCCAACTTCCCGCGGGGGATCGAGGACGTCGTCAACTGGATGACCGACACCGCGCGCTACATCGAGGAGCACCGGATCGGCCGCTTCGAGGGCCGGCCCGAGGCCGAGCGGAAGTGGCTCGAGCACGTGCGCGAGGTCAACTCCCGGCTGCTGCTGTCGCAGACGCAGTCGTGGTTCAACGGCCACAACATCAACCTCGACCGCGACGACAAGCCGCGCGTCATGGTCTACCTCGGCGGCGCACCGCTCTACCGGCGGATCCTGGCCGAGGAGGCCGAGAGCGGCTACCCCAGCTTCGTGCTGGAGTCGGTCCCCGCGACCGTCCCGACCCCGTCCTCGGCCTGAGCCGGGCCCATCGATTCAGTGCGCACCGCTGGGTTAGTCCCTCACGAAGTGGCTGCCGACACGCCGGTCCGGGCAACCACTTCGTGAGGGACTATCCCGCCGGAGCGGACCCGTCCGCGATCATGAGCCCATGCGATTCACCGAGCACGAGCTGACCGCGGCCCTGCACGGAGCCGCGAAGAGCGTCCTGGCCGCCCAGGACAAGTCGGTGCGCAAGGGCAGGCGGAGCGTCGAGGAGGCGTGGGAGGGGCTGGCGCCCTACGCCCGCTTCACGCTGCTCGACGGGCTGGGCGACCAGCTGCTGCCGGTGCTCGTGTCGCTCCCCGACGTCGAGGTCGAGGCCGGGACGCGCCCGACCTTCACCGACGCGCAGATCGCGGCCGCGGTCGAGGAGCGGATGGACGGCCAGAAGGGCGTGCGCCGCGCGGTGCTGGTCAAGGCCCGCACCGCCCTGGTCAAGGTCGCGCTCGCGCACGTCCCGCCGCGCCAGGACCCCGACGCGCTGATCGTGCCCGACCACCTCTGACGGCGGCGCGGGTCAGTCGAGCGGCAGGCCCTCCAGGGCGGCGACCGCGTCGACGGCCTCGGCCAGGAGGCGTACGCCGGCCAGCAGCTGCGCACCGCGCCCGTCCTCGAGCAGCCGGTCGAGCTTGGCCACCAGGTCGGCGTCGGTGAGCGGGAAGTGCGCCGTGTCGCCGATCGGGTCCGGCTGGGCGAGCGCGAGCGTGCGCCCGTCGGTCAGCGTCACCTCGACCTCGCAGACCCGGCGCCGCGGCAGGTGCCGGTCCAGCTCGTCGCGCAGCTCGACGTGCACGCGCTCGCTGAAGGCGTCGGCCTCGGCGAAGGCCGGGGTGCCCGGCGCCATGGTCGCCGGGGTGACCGCCCCGCTGACGGCCGCGGTGCTGACCGCGAAGGGCAGGGAGAACATCGCGGCCAGCCGGTTCGCCGGGTGCCGCCCGAGCAGCGGCGCGGCCAGTGAGTGGATGCCCACCCGGACCGCGGCCACGTCGGCGGCGCGCCACCCTTCGGCCGCGCGCAGGGCGAGGACCAGGTCGATCGCCGCGTGCGTGTAGGAGCAGGCGGCGTGCTGCTTGAGGTAGCCCTCGGCCGCCAGCCAGCGTGAGTCGGCCCCGCCGAGCCCGTCGAGCAGCAGGTCGGGGTCGAGCTCGCCGACCAGCGCGAGCGCCGCGGCCGCCCCGCCGCGGTTGGTGACCAGGCCGGCGCGGGCCAGGTGCGCGGCCGAGAGACCGGCGAGGTTGGCCTGGCCCATCCACAGGTTGCGGGTCACGTCCCCGGCGAGCACGGCGTCCCAGGGCGCGGCGGTCATCAGTCCGGTCGAGGCGTCGACCGCGGCGGCGAGCTGCTCACGGGTGGCGCCGAGGACGCGGGCCGCGGCGTACGCCGCGCCGGTCACGCCCCAGTGCCCGTGGGTGTGCCAGCCGGGGTGGCGCCGGACGGCGTGGCCGAAGCGCGCCGCCACCTCGTAGC
>JAEZKN010000118.1 GCA_023415395.1 Actinomycetes bacterium | reverse complement strand
GGATGACCGACTGGATGACGACGTTGAGGACGCAGTAGATGACGATCACCGCGATCATCAGCGTCGGTCCGCCCTCGAGCAGGGCGAGGATGGCCGGCGGGACCAGCCCGATCACGAAGCCGATGTTGGGGATGTAGTTGGTGATGAAGGCGAGGAGCCCCCAGGTCAGGGGCAGCGGCACGCCGAGCAGGTAGAGCGCGATCGTGTCGAAGACGGCCACGATCAGCCCGAAGACCGTCGACACCGCGAGGTAGCGCCGGGTGCCGCTGGCGAAGTCGGTGAACGCGTCCACCACGTGCGGCTTGGCGGCGCGGGCCCGCTCCAGCTGGCGCGGGAAGGAGCCGCCGTCCATGGTCATGAAGAGCACCAGCGAGAGGATGAAGAAGAGGTTCGACACCAGGCCCTTGAGCTCGCCGAGCAGGTCGGCGACGAAGCCGCCGAGCCAGCCGACGTCGAAGGAGGAGGTGGCCTGCTCGACCTGCTTCTCACCCACGCCGAGGTCGTGCAGCCACCTCACGACGGTGTCGAGGCGGTGCTGGAGCTCGTCGGAGTAGGACGGCAGCAGCCCGCCGAACCGGGCGACCGAGACGACCACGGACAGGGCGAAGAGCACCACGCCGACGTACACGACCAGGATGCAGACCGTGGAGGCGCACCACGACGGCATCCACCGGTCGAGCCAGCGGCGCAGCGGGTGGGCGACGATCGTCAGCACCAGGGCGAGGAAGGCCGGGGCGAGCAGGGACGAGGCGCCGCGCATCCCGGCGACCACCACGACCGCGGCGGCCGCCGCGACCAGCACGAGGGTCGCCCGGGGCAGGCCGACCGGGAGCGCGCGTTCAGTCGGGGTCGCCACCACCTCATCGTCCGGGGTGCCCCCGGGCGCTGGCCTCACCCGAGTTGGGTGACCCGTCCGGGCCGCAGGCACCCCCTAGGTTGGGGGCATGTCGGACTGGACGACGCTGGTCGTCGCCCTGCTGAGCGCCGCCCTGACACTCGCGCACGTCGCGATCGTGGTGGCCGCCCTCCTGGTGCTGCCCGGCAACCGCCGGCCGCAGACCGCGATGGCCTGGTTGGTCCTGATCCTCGCGCTGCCCTTCTTCGGGTTCGCGATGTTCCTGCTCTTCGGCCGGACGACGGTCGGCCGCCGGCGCCGGACCCAGCAGGCGGAGGTGAACGCCGCGATCCTGGCGGCCGCGCACCTCGAGGACATCGAGGACCACGAACAGCGGCTCGCGCTGCCACCCCTGGTGCAGTCCTTCGCCCGGCTGAACCGCGACCTGGCCGCCCTTCCGCTCAGCTTCGGCAACACCGTCGAGCTGGTCACCGAGTACGCCGGGTGCGTGGAGCAGATGCGGCGGGAGGTCGCGGCGGCCACCGACCACGTCCACGTCCAGTTCTACATCTCCGCCTGGGACCACGTCACCGCGCCGTTCTTCGAGGAGCTGGTCCGGGCGGCCGAGCGGGGGGTGACGGTGCGCTTCCTCTTCGACCACCTCGGGTCGCGGGGCATCCCGGTCTACCGCCAGATGCTCGCCAGGCTCGAGGGCACGGGCATCCAGTGGGCGCCGATGCTGCCGATCCGGCCGCTGCGGGGCCAGCTGCGCCGTCCCGACCTGCGCAACCACCGCAAGATCCTCGTCGTCGACGGCCGGGTGGCCTTCAGCGGCTCGCAGAACCTGATCGAGGCCTGCTACGACAAGCCGAAGAACCAGAAGCTGGGCCGCGCCTGGGTCGAGCTGATGGCCCGGGTCGAGGGGCCGGCCGTGCAGGAGCTCAACGTGGTCTTCGCGACCGACTGGTTCACCGAGACCGGCGAGAGCCTGGCCGAGGTGGTCGCGGTCCCCGCGCCCCCGCCCACGCCGCGACCCGGCGCGGTCGCCGGGGTCGGCATCCAGGTGGTGCCGAGCGGTCCGGGCTTCGTCACGGAGAACAACCTGCGGCTGTTCAACGCGATGCTCTACTCCGCCGAGCGGAAGCTGTCGCTGACCAGCCCCTACTTCGTCCCCGACGACTCACTGCTCTACGCGGTGACGACGGCCGCACAGCGGGGCGTGGACGTCGAGCTGTTCGTGGGAGCGACCGCCGACCAGTTCATGGTCGCGCACGCCCAGCGGTCCTACTACGAGGCGCTGCTGTCCGCCGGCGTGCGGATCTGGCTCTACCCCGAGCCCTACGTGCTGCACGCCAAGCACTTCACCGTCGACGACGAGATCGCGGTCGTCGGGTCGAGCAACATGGACATGCGGTCCTTCGCGCTCAACTACGAGGTCGTGATGATGCTGACCGGGGCCGACGTCGTGGGCCGGCTCGGTGAGGTGCAGGAGACCTACCGGTCGCTCTCGACCGAGCTGACGCCCGAGGCGTGGTCAGGACGCACGCGCGGCCAGCGGTACGTCGACAACCTCATGCGCCTGACCGCGACCCTGCAGTGATGCGGGCAGTGACGTGGGGGCGGGAGCGGCGCGCCGCGAGAGCCCGGACACCAGGACCGCCACCATCGCGGTGGGGGCGAGCAGGACGAAGGCCATCAGGCCGACCTGGACCAGCGCTGCTGCGGACATGACACCCCAGTCCCCGGTGGCGGGGGGTCGGCAAACCTCGGTCCGGCGTGTTCTGGGAGACACCCGACGGGGTAGGACGCCCGCATGACCCGCTTCTCCGCCGACACCCGTGCCCAGGCCGTGGTGGCCGCGCCCCGCGCCGAGATCTGGGCGGCGCTGACCGACCCCGCCCTGGTGGCCGAGATGACGCCGTTCGTCCGCCGGATCACCGCCGACGGGGACCACTGGCGCTGGGAGATGGCCGGCCTGACCGTGCTGGGCGTCGGGGTCGCGCCGGCGTTCACCGAGAAGATGACCTACGACGAGCCGGAGCGCATCG
>JAEZKN010000019.1 GCA_023415395.1 Actinomycetes bacterium | reverse complement strand
GTTTCTCCCCAGGGGAGCGGGCAAGATGCGCCGACTCGAGCCCGTACGACGGGCAAGATGCGCCGACTCGACGTCGGAGTCGGCTCAGATCAGGCCGAGCTCCGTGACGGCCGCGCGCTCCTCGGCGAGCTCCGCGGTGGAGGCGTCGATGCGGGCGCGGGAGAAGTCGTCGATCTCCAGGCCCTGGACGATCTCCCAGTCGCCGTCCTTGGTGGTGACGGGGAAGGAGGAGATCAGGCCCTCCGGGACGCCGTAGGAGCCGTCGGAGACGACCGCCATCGACACCCAGTCGTCGGCCGGGGTGCCGAGCAACCAGTCACGGGCGGCGTCGACGGTGGCCGACGCGGCCGAGGCGGCCGAGGACGAGCCTCGGGCCTCGATGATCGCGGCGCCGCGCTTGGCGACGGTCGGGATGAAGGTCTCCTCGAGCCAGGTCTGGTCGCCCACGACCTCGGCGGCGTTCTTGCCGCCCACCTCGGCGTGGAAGATGTCGGGGTACTGGGTGGCGGAGTGGTTGCCCCAGATCGTCATCTTCTTGATGTCGGTCACAGCGGCACCGGTCTTCGCGGCCAGCTGCGAGATCGCCCGGTTGTGGTCGAGGCGGGTCAGCGCCGAGAAGCGCTCCTGCGGGATGTCCGGGGCGTTGGTCATCGCGATGAGCGCGTTGGTGTTGGCCGGGTTGCCGGTGACACCGATGCGGATGTCGTCGGCGGCCACCTTGTTCAGGGCCTTGCCCTGCGCGGTGAAGATCGCGCCGTTCGCGGAGAGCAGGTCGCCCCGCTCCATCCCGGCGGTGCGCGGGCGGGCGCCGACGAGCAGCGCCAGATTGGCGCCGTCGAAGATCTTCTCGGCGTCGTCGCCGATCTCGACGCCGGCGAGGTTCGGGAACGCGCAGTCGTCCAGCTCCATCACGACACCCTCGAGCGCCTTGAGCGCCGGGGTGATCTCGAGCAGCCGGAGCTCGATCGGGCGGTCGCCCAGGAGCGATCCGCTCGCGAGGCGGAACAGCAGGCTGTAGCCGATCTGGCCGGCGGCGCCGGTGACGGCAACCTTCAACGGGGTAGAGCTCACGACGACTCCTCGATCACGGTCTTGTGTTGTCGGCTCCCGACGCTAGCAGCGCTCGCGCTCCCTGCGATGCTGGGGGCATGACCGTGAGAACGCTGGTGGCCCTCGGGCTGCTCGTGCTCCTCACCGCGTGCGGCACCGCGTCGGCCCCGAGCCCACCCGCCGGGGTGGACGAGCTGGTGGTCCCGACCCCGAGCGCGGACCCGGACGACTACGTCGCCGACGTCGACAACCCGTGGTTCCCGCTCGTCCCCGGGACCGAGTCGTCCTGGGAGGTCGTGGACGACCGCGGCCGGCGCCGCGTCGACGTCAGCGTCGAGCGCGCGGCGGCGGTCGGCGGCGTACCCGTCACCGCCCGGACCACCACCAGCGGCGCGGGCGTGGTCGTGGACCTCTACGCGCAGGACACCGACGGCAACGTCTGGTGGTTCGGGCGCCAGGGCGAGTGGGTCGCTGGCGCGGACGGCGCCGAGGCCGGCCTGGCCATGCCCGCCGAGCCCCGGGTGGGCGACGGCTACCGCGCGGCGTACGCCGACGGCGTGGTCGAGGACCGGGTCACGGTCGAGTCCCGGGAGGACGACGAGCTGGTCACCGAGGTGCGCTCCGACCTCGAGCCGGGCGTGGTCACCACGCTGACCTACCAGCGGGGGACCGGCCCGGTCGAGGTCCGGCGGGTCGGCTCCGGCGCCCGCGTCGATCGGCTCGTCGGCTAGCGGCCGTGACCCGGTAGGCCGGCCGGCGGGCTACTGCGGCGGGCGGATCTGGGTCTGCTCGCCCGGGTCCTCCGGGTCGGGGCCGGGGGCCGGGTCGGGAGCCTGTTCGCGAGCAGCCTGCTCCTGGGCCGCCTGCTCCTGGGCCGCCTGCTGGGCCCGCCACTGCTCGGGCGTCTGGCCGACCGGGTGCCAGGACTGGCCGACCGGGTCCCACTGCCAGCCGTCCTGGACGATCGGCGCGATGCCGTAGCCGGCCGTGCCTCCGGTCGTGCCTCCGGTCGTGCCCGTGGCGCCGGTCGTGGTCTCGGTCGACTCCTGGTTCCACTGCTGCTGGTACTGGTCGGGGCCGACCACGACCGACCCGCGCTGCGGCAGCGCCCAGCCGGACCCGGGGACCGGGTCGCTGGAGCGGCCGAAGAGCGCGGGGTAGGCGATGCCGGCGATCGCGGCGCCGGCCAGCGGCGCCAGGATGAAGAGCCAGAGCTGGAGGATCGCGTCGGGGCCGGCGAAGATCGCCGGGCCGATCGAGCGGGCCGGGTTCACCGAGGTGCCGGTCGCCGGGATGGCGACGAAGTGGATCGCCGCCAGGGTGAGGCCGATGGTCAGCGGGGCCAGGGCCGGGTGCTCGAACCGCTCGTCGGTGACCGCCAGGATGACGACCACGAACAGCATCGTGAGCAGCAGCTCGAGGAGGAACGCCGCCCAGGCGGCGTAGCCGCTGCCCTGGTCGCCGTAGGAGTTCTGCCCCATGTTGCCCGTGGCGTCGAAGCCCTCGAACCCGTGCAGGAGCAGGAAGAGCATCAGCGCGCCGAAGAACGCGCCGACGACCTGGGCGACGGCGTAGAACCCCGCGTGTGCCCAGGAGAGCCGGCCGCCCACGGCCGCGCCGAGGGAGACCGCTGGATTGAAGTGCGCGCCGGAGACGCGGCCGAAGGCATAGGCCATCACCGCGACGGCGAGACCGAAGGTCAGGCCGATCGTGGTGACCGTCGTCGATGTGCGCCCCTCGGTGGCGTACACCACCGAGCCGCAGCCGAAGAAGACGAGGACGAAGGTCCCGAGAACCTCGGCGGTGAGCTTGTGCTGGAGGCCCGGAAGGGCGGTTTGCTCTGCCATGACACGACTCTAAGGTGAGGAGGTCCCCTTGTGTCAGGTATCTTGACGTCAAGGTATTTCCCCGAGCCCCTTCAGGAGTGGCGCAGCATGGCGAAGATCATCTACACGCACACGGACGAGGCGCCGCTGCTGGCGACCTACTCGTTCCTGCCGATCGTCTCGGCGTACGCCGGCAAGGCGGGCGTGGAGGTGGAGACCCGCGACATCTCGGTGGCCGCGCGCATCCTCGCGCAGTTCGGCCTCGCCGACGACGCGCTCGGCGAGCTCGGCGAGCTGGCCAAGACGCCCGAGGCCAACATCATCAAGCTGCCCAACATCTCCGCCTCCGTGCCGCAGCTCAAGGCCGCGATCAAGGAGCTGCAGGAGCAGGGCTTCGACATCCCGGACTACCCCGAGAGCCCCGCGACCGACGAGGAGCGGGAGATCCGGGCCAAGTACGACAAGGTCAAGGGCTCCGCGGTCAACCCGGTCCTGCGCGAGGGCAACTCCGACCGGCGCGCGCCCGCCTCGGTGAAGAACTACGCCAAGGCCCACCCGCACCGCATGGGGAAGTGGAGCCCCGACTCCAAGACCAACGTCGCGACCATGGGTGAGCACGACTTCCGCTCCAACGAGAAGTCCGTGGTGATCCCGAGCGACGACACCCTGACCATCAAGCACGTCGCCGCCGACGGCACCGAGACCGTGCTCAAGGACGGCATCAAGGTGCTGGCCGGCGAGGTCGTCGACGGCACGTACATGGACGTCGCGGCGCTGCGCCGCTTCCTCGCCGAGCAGGTCGCCCGCGCCAAGGCCGAGGACGTGCTCTTCTCGGTGCACCTCAAGGCCACGATGATGAAGGTCTCCGACCCGATCATCTTCGGCCACGTCGTGCAGGCCTTCTTCCCGACGCTCTTCGAGCAGTACGGCGACCAGCTGCGTGCCGCCGGCATCTCCCCGAACGACGGCCTCGGTGGCCTGCTCAGCGCCGCCGCCGAGCTGCCCGAGGGCGACGCGATCAAGGCCGCCGTCGAGGCGGGCCTGGCCGAGGGCCCGCGGATGGCGATGGTCGACTCCGACAAGGGCATCACCAACCTGCACGTGCCCTCCGACGTCATCATCGACGCCTCGATGCCGGCGATGATCCGCACCAGCGGCCACATGTGGGGTCCCGACGGCAACGAGGACGACACCCTCGCCGTCATCCCGGACTCCTCCTACGCCGGCGTCTACCAGACCGTCATCGACGACTGCCGCGCGAACGGCGCCTTCGACCCGGCGACGATGGGCTCGGTCCCGAACGTCGGTCTGATGGCCCAGGCGGCCGAGGAGTACGGCTCGCACGACAAGACCTTCGAGATCCCCGCCGCGGGCAAGGTCCAGGTCGTCAACGGCGGAGGCGACGTGCTCATCGAGCACGACGTCGCGCCGGGTGACATCTGGCGCGCCTGCCAGACCAAGGACGCCCCGATCCGCGACTGGGTCAAGCTCGCCGTCACCCGCGCCCGCGCGACTGGTGCCCCGGCCGTGTTCTGGCTCGACGAGACCCGCGCGCACGACGCCAACCTGATCGCCAAGGTCAAGGAGTACCTCGCCGAGCACGACACCGAGGGCCTGACCATCGAGATCCTCGCGCCGGCCGAGGCGACGGCGTACTCCCTCGAGCGGATCCGCAAGGGCGAGGACACCATCTCGGTCACCGGCAACGTGCTGCGCGACTACAACACCGACCTCTTCCCGATCCTCGAGCTCGGCACGTCGGCGAAGATGCTGTCGGTCGTCCCGCTGATGAACGGCGGCGGCCTCTTCGAGACCGGCGCCGGCGGCTCGGCCCCCAAGCACGTGCAGCAGCTGGTCAAGGAGAACTACCTGCGCTGGGACAGCCTGGGCGAGTTCTTCGCGCTGGTGCCCTCCTTCGAGCTCTACGCCGAGCAGGCCGGTCTCCCGGCGGCCAAGGTGCTCGCCGACACCCTCGACCGGGCCACCGGCACGTTCCTCAACGAGGACAAGTCCCCGACCCGGCGCCTCGGCGGCATCGACAACCGCGGCTCGCACTTCTACCTGGCGCTCTACTGGGCCCAGGAGCTGGCGAACCAGACCGAGGACGCGGACCTCGCGGCCGCGTTCAAGCCGCTGGCCGAGACCCTCGCGGCCAACGAGGACACGATCGTCGCCGAGCTCAACGGCGTCCAGGGCTCGCCCGCGGACATCGGTGGCTACTACCGTCCCGACGAGGAGAAGGCGTCGCACGTCATGCGCCCCTCCGCCACGCTGAACGAGGCCATCGCCGGCCTGTGAGCGACCCGGTGGGCGAGCAGGAGCCGTCGTACGACCGCTGGTCGCGACCGGACGCGCTGAGCAAGCGGGGCTACGTCCTCGCGATCCTCGTGCCCGTCCTGGTCGCGGCCGCGGCCTTCGGCGTCGTCTCGCTCATCGCCGCCGGTGACGACGCGGGGAGCGGGACCACGGTCCGGCTCCCCGTGTCCGGCTGGGCGGGCGACGCCGGTGACGACGACGGCGCGCCACTCCAGGCCGTGCTCGCGGTCGACGACGAGAGGTGCGTCTACCTCGACACCGACCGCGGTGAGGTGGTGGCGGCCTGGCCGGTGGGCTATCACGCCACGCTCGACCACAATCGGCTCCGCCTCTACGACGCCGACGACGACGAGGTCGCCCAGGACGGCGACCGGGTCCAGGTCTCCGGGAACTACCTCCCCGCCGGCACCTTCTCCACCGAGCCGTGCGTCCCCGACTCCGGCGAGGTCTTCGCCGTGCAGTCCGAGGTCACCGTCCTCGACTGACGCCGACCGCCCGCCGAGCTTGTAACGCGGGGTTAGGTCTTCTGGTGACCCTGTTCGAACGGGATCAAAGAAGGCACAACCCCGCGTTACAAGCTGGGGCGGCCGCGCACGCGGAATAGGCTCTGGACCGGTCAAGTTGGAGACTGGAGTCCCCCGAGCACCGACCCGAAGGACCCGATGACGACGACCGCTCCCGGCCCGGCGACGACCGCGCCGTCGGCGAAGGCGAGCCACTTCACGCTGGCGGTGCTCGCGCTGGCCCTCGGTGGGTTCGCCATCGGCACGACCGAGTTCGTGACGATGGGGCTGCTGCCGCAGATCGCCGACGGCGTCGGCGTCTCGATCCCGCAGGCGGGGCACGTCATCTCGGCGTACGCCCTCGGCGTCGTGGTGGGCGCACCGGTCATCGCCGTCTTCGGCGCCCGGCTGCCGCGGCGGGCGCTGCTGATCTGGCTGATGGTGGCCTACGGCGCCTTCAACGTCCTCAGCGCCGTCGCCTCGGGCTACGGCGTGCTGTTCGTCGCCCGCTTCCTCGACGGCCTGCCGCACGGCGCCTACTTCGGCGTCGCCAGCCTCGTGGCCGCCAGCCTCGCGCCCGCGGGGCGGCAGGGCCGCGCCGTCGCCAGCGTGATGCTGGGCCTCTCGGTGGCCAACGTCGTCGGCGTGCCGGCCGCGACGTGGCTCGGCCAGCAGGCCGGCTGGCGCTCGGCGTACGTCGCCGCGGGCGTCATCGCGGTCGCGGCCGCGGTGATGATCCTGGCCTTCGTGCCCAGCCAGCCCGGCAACCCGCACGCGACCGGCCGCAAGGAGCTGCAGTTCTTCCGCAACGGCCAGGCGATGCTCACCCTGCTCGCGGGCGCCGTCGGGTTCGGCGGCATGTTCGCGGTCTACTCCTACATCGCGCCGACGGTCACCGACGTCGGCGGTCTGCCCGAGTCGGCGGTGCCGGTCTTCACGGCCGGCTTCGGCGTCGGCATGGTCGTCGGCACCTGGCTGGCCGGCCGGCTGGCGGAGTGGTCGGTCTTCCGGACCCTCATCCTCTCCGGCATCGCGTCCGGCCTGGTGATGCTGCTCGTCTGGGCCGTCGCGCCGTTCGGCTGGGCACTGCTGCCGGTGATCTTCCTGGTGACCGTGGCCGGCTCGGTGCTGGTGGTCAACCTCCAGCTGCGCCTGATGTCGGTCTCGGGGGAGGCGCAGACGCTCGGCGCCGCGATGAACCACGCGTCGCTCAACCTCGCCAACGCGCTCGGCGCCTGGCTCGGCGGCGTCGTCATCGCCGCCGGCCACGGCTACCGCTCGCCGGCGCTGGTCGGCGCGCTCCTCTCGGTGGCCGGCATCGCCGTGCTCTTCTGGTCGGCCCACTCGGCGGCCAGGAGGTCGTAGCCGACGAGGTCGGCCGGGGTGCCGTCGGCGAGTCGCACCGCCTGGCGTTGTACGCCGGTCCGCTGCATGCCGAGCTTCTCCAGCACCGCCAGCGACGCCACGTTGATGGCCGAGGCGTAGCCGGCCAGCCGGGGCAGCCCCAGCACGTCGAAGGCGTAGTCGACCGCCGTCGCGGCGGCCCGGGTCGTGAGGCCGCGGCCGCGGGCGTCGGGGTGGGTCCAGTAGCCCACCTCGGGGTCGCCGTCGAGCCGGTAGATCCCGACCACGCCGAGCAGCCGGTCGTCGTCGGCCGCGCACCACCCCCAGGTGAGCGTCGCGCCCGTCGCGAGCCGCTCGGTCACCTGCTGGAGGTACCTCCGGCCGGTCTCCTCGTCGGGATCGCGCGGCATGAAGGCCAGCAGGTGCTGGGTGATCGGGTCGCCGATGCCCTCCACGACCCGCGGCACGTCGGCCTCGGTGAGCGGCCGCAGTCGGACACCGTCGCCGGCGACGACCGGGTTGTCGAGCCAGGTCGTCCGCGGCGAGCGCGGGTCGTCGCGCAGCAGCGTGCCGACCCAGACGTCGCGGAGCTCGCCGCGCTGCGGCGACCACTGCCGGATCGTGCCCTCGATGGTGAAGCCGAGCTTCCAGGCCAGGCGCCGCGACGCCCAGTTGCCGAGGTGGGCCCGCCAGGAGACCGTGCGCAGTCCGCGCTCGGCGAAGCCCCACTCCAGCAGCAGCCGGACGCCGCGCTCGACGTACCCGGTCCCGCGCGCCCACGGGTGCGCGCCGAACCCGAGGTCGGCGCGGTCGCCGCCCAGGTCACGGAGGTCGACCGAGCCGGCGAACCGGCCCTCGGCCTCCAGCGCGAAGGTCCAGCTCGAGCCGTCCGCCCAGCCGCGCGGCACCATCTCGCCGACGTACTCCTCGGCGTCCGCGAGCGTGTAGGGCACCGGGACCGTGGTCCAGCGCTGGGACTCCGGGTCCAGCGACTGCTCGAGCACGCCGGGTGCGTCGGAGGTCCGGTGCGGGCGCAGCGTCACGACGCCGTCGGTCAGTGTGGGAGCGAGCACACCGCGACCCTAGGGCCCGCCACCCGGGTGCCCGAAACACCACCGGGATGAGCAACAATGACGGGCATGTCCACCACGACCGCACCGGAGGTCTCGACCGCCCAGCAGGGCACCGGGACCGCCCGTCCGCGGGTGCTCTCGGGCATCCAGCCGACCGCCGACTCCTTCCACTTCGGCAACTACCTCGGTGCGCTGCGGCAGTGGGTGGACCTCCAGGAGGACTACCAGCCCTTCTTCTTCATCGCCGACCTGCACGCGATCACCGTGGAGCAGGACCCGAAGGTGCTGCGCGAGCGCACCCTGCGCGCCGCCGCGCAGCTGCTGGCTGCCGGCGTCGACCCGGCCCGCTCGGCGATCTTCGTCCAGAGCCAGGTGCCCGAGCACGCGCAGCTAGGCTGGGTGCTCCAGTGCCTGACCGGCTTCGGCGAGGCCCGCCGGATGACCCAGTTCAAGGACAAGTCCGCCAAGGGCGGGGAGGGGGCGGCCAGCGTCGGCCTGTTCACCTACCCGATCCTGCAGGCCGCCGACATCCTGCTCTACCGCCCGCACTACGTCCCGGTCGGCGAGGACCAGCGCCAGCACCTCGAGCTGACCCGTGACCTCGCCCAACGGTTCAACAGCCGCTACAAGAAGACCTTCCGCCTGCCCGAGCCCTACATCCTCAAGGCCACGGCGAAGATCACCGACCTCCAGGACCCGACCGCCAAGATGTCGAAGTCCGCGTCGTCCCCCTCGGGCATCGTCGACATGCTCGACGACCCGAAGGTCTCGGCGAAGAAGATCCGCTCCGCGGTCACCGACTCCGGCTCCGAGATCCGCTTCGACGTCGAGGAGAAGCCGGGCGTCAGCAACCTGCTCACGATCTACTCCGCCCTCACCGGGCGGACCGTGGGCGACCTGGAGGAGGCGTACGCGGGCAAGGGCTACGGCGACCTGAAGAAGGACCTGGCCGACGTCGTGGTCGAGTTCGTGACCCCGTTCCGGGAGCGCACGCTCGAGCTGCTCGACGACCAGACCCACCTGCAGGGTGTGCTGGCGGCGGGCGCCGAGCAGGCACGTGAGGTCGCCGCCGCGACCCTGCGCGACGTCTACCAGCGGGTCGGCTTCGTCGCCGCGGGTCAGTAAGGTCGAAGGATGCCGACGATTGGCGTAGCCGTCGCGATCCCCGAGCCGTGGGCGAGCGAGCTCCAGGACTACCGGACCTCGGTGGGGGACACCACCGCGGCGATGATCCCGACCCACATCACGCTGGTGCCGCCGACCGAGATCGACGGCGTCCACCTGCCCGAGGTCGAGAAGCACCTCGAGGAGGCGGCGGCAGAGGTGGAGCGGTTCAGCGTCCACCTGCGCGGCACGGGCACCTTCCGCCCGGTGTCGCCGGTGGTGTTCGTGACGCTGGTCGAGGGCATCTCCCAGTGCGAGCAGCTCGCCAAGTCGCTGCGCAGGGGCCCGCTCGACGTCGACCTGCAGTACCCCTACCACCCGCACGTGACCATCGCGCACCACCTCGCCGACGAGCAGCTCGACCGGGCCTTCGCGGAGCTGGCCGACTTCGAGTGCGAGTTCGACGTCGACGGCTTCCACCTCTACGTCCACGAGGACGAGACCGGCTGGCGGCCCACCCGCGACTTCCCGCTGCAGGCGTCGACGGACACCTGATGCCCGGGCTCGCCGAGCGGGTCCGGGGCCGGGTCGACGACGTACGCCGTCGCCGACCGCTGATCGACCACCTCGTGCGGATGCAGGAGCACTACAGCGCGGTGAAGGCCGGGCAGCAGGCCGGCGCGGTCACCTACTTCGGGTTCCTGTCGTTCTTCCCGATCCTCTCCCTCGCGTTCTTCGTCGTCGGCTGGGTCTCCCGGGTCTACGCCCAGGCCCGGGACTCGCTGACTGCGGTGCTCGACGCGGTCATGCCGGGCCTGATCGGGACCGAGGCGGGCCAGATCCGCATCGACCAGATCGAGCGGGCGGCCGCGACCCTCGGCATCGCCGGCGCCCTGGTGCTGCTCTACTCCGGGCTGGGCTGGCTCTCGGCGATGCGCGACGCGCTCCAGGTCGTCTTCGAGACGCCTGCCCGGGAGCAGCCGGGCTTCGTGCTCGGCAAGCTCCGCGACCTGGTCACGCTGGTCGTGATCGGCGCGGTGCTCTTCGTCGCGGTCGCCGTGGCCGGCCTCGTCGGCGGCTTCTCCCGCGACCTGCTGTCGTGGTTGGACCTCGACATCGGCAGCGGGTGGCTGGTCGGGCTCAGCATCGTGGTCGGGTTCCTGGCCGGTGTCCTGCTGTTCTTCGTGATGTTCGTGCTGCTGGCCCACCCCCACGCCCCGCGCCGCTCGCTGTGGACCGGCGCCGCCCTGGGCGCCGTCGCGTTCGAGCTGCTCAAGCAGGCGTCCGGGCTGCTCTTCCGCACCACCCAGGGCAGTCCCGCCTTCCAAGCCTTCGGGATCGCGCTGATCCTGCTCGTCTGGATCAACTACTTCTCCCGCGTCGTCCTCTACGCGGCTGCCTTCGCGCACACCTCGCCGGCCGCTCGCGCGGCCCGACCGGCGCCGGCGGACCCCACGGTGCACGGCCCGCCCTCCCCGCCGGTCCGAGGCGACGTGGAGCACCCCTGGGCCGCGCCGTACGCCGCCGGAGCGCTCAGCACGCTCGCGACGATGGCCCTGGTGAAGCGGCTGACGAGACGCCACTGAGCCGGGCGCAACCAATTGCCGACCTGGCGCGTCTACCCGGCATAGCATCCGAGGCAGGTCTCGGGCACGGGGAGGAAATGACATGAGTCGACGGCGGCGCACGGCACAGGAGAAGGTGGCCCGGATGCGGGCGGCCCGGGCGAAGGCGCTGCGCCGC
>JAEZKN010000111.1 GCA_023415395.1 Actinomycetes bacterium | reverse complement strand
CCCCGCGGCGGGCGGCGGGGGGGCCGCCGCCCGCCCGGCAGCGACCACACCAGGTCGGCGTCGAGCGTCAGCCGCGCTCCGGACCGGGGCAGCCACACGGTGGCGCGGCGGTACGACGTGGTGAGCGCCGGCCGGAGCTCGGCGACGTCCACGGCCTCGACGCCGGCCTCGGCCAGGCGGGCGGCGACGTAGGCGCGCGCCTCCGGGAGGAGAGCGTCGCCCTCGACGGACGGGTCCAGCGGGGCTCGGTCCTTCACCGTGGTCCCGCGAACGCCCCGGGTCTTCACCTCGAGGTGCCGTTCGCCGGTGTCGACGTAGTGCCGCACGCGGACCTTGAACCTCCGGCGGCGCCGGCGCGCCGCACCGCGGAACCCGGCGTCGTCGGGGGTGTCGAGGTAGGTGGACTCGTAGCGGAAGGTCCTGCGTCCGTCGATCTCGAGCACCCGCGCCTCCTGGGGGCCGAGGACGTCTTCGACGAGCGCTCCGAGCAGCCCGTCGTGGCGGCCGCGGACGAGCAGGTACTTCCGGTCGACGCGCGTCATCAGGGCGGCGTCGGTGACCACGTCCGCGAGCGGCACCCCGGGCAGCTCGTCGAGGACCGTCACCGGGCCGCGCCCAGGGAGAGCGGGTCCTGGTCGACGGCGCCGGTCGCGCCGCGGCTCACCTGGTAGCGCACGTCCACGGTGGTCGTGTCGTCGACGAGGTCGAGCTCGAGCACCTGGGCACGGTGGACCCGGGCACCCAGCAGCTCGGTGAGTCGGGCCAGCAGGTCGGTCTCCACGGCGTACGCCCGGTCCAGCACGACGACCTGCTGCCGGTAGCCGGCGAGCACCCGCGGCGAGTCCACGACCGTCATCGCCGCCACCAGCAGCACCATCAGCACGAGCGCGGTGTCACGGTCGACGCCGAGACCGCCGATGAGGCCGAGGGCCAGCGAGACGAAGTAGTAGGCGATCTCGGGTTGCCCGAGCTCCGCCGAGCGCAGCCGGATGATCGAGAGCACCCCGAACAGCCCCATCCCGAGCCCGATCGTCACGGTCGTGGAGGACAGGGCGGTCGCCACGCCCAGCACGCCGACGTTGACCGCCACGAACGCGATCACCAGGTCGCGGCGGCGGTGCCGCGGGAAGTACACCGCCAGGGTCAGCACGAGGATCGCCACCAGGTCGGAGGCAGGGAGCAGCAGGTCGGTCAGCGTCATGGCGGCCACCTTCGCCCGGCGAGTTGTCAACGGACTGGGCTCGACCTGTGAGCCACCTGTGCGCTGCTGCTCCGAGCTCCTCGGCGTGGGCGGCCTCGTTCCTCACGCCACCAGCACGTAGACCCCACCCACGACGACCGCCGCCGCGAGCATCCCGACCGCGAACGAGCGCCATGCGTTCGAGCCGCCCGCGACGGCCGCCACCAGGCCCGCGAACACGAACGACACCGCGAGGGCGGCGTCGCGGGCGGCGTCGGTCCAGAGCCAGCCCAGGAGCAGCCCGGCGGGGAGGCCGACGAGGGCGCCGTACCCCCACCGCGGGGCCGGGCGGTCGGGGACGGTCCGGATCTCGCGCACGCCCCGAGTCTCGCACCGGTGACAGCGGGCACGACCGGGCGGAGACTCGAACGACCCGTCCGGTCGTCCCGAGGAACCCCTCATGTCCGCAACCACGCTCACCACCCGCCGCCGGCTCCTCCTGCGCGCCGTCGCGACCGGCGTCCACCTCCAGCGGGCCACCGTCACGGTCTTCCGCCCCGGCACCACCAAGCGACAGCAGGTCTGGGAGCTCGCCGACGTCACCGTCGGGGAGATGAGCACGTCGCAGTCGGGCTCGGCCAAGCCGCCGCGGGTCATCGTGGCGCTGCGCTACGCCCAGGTGCGGCTCACGTCGTACGACGCGAGCGGCGCCGCCGCCGCCAGCGTCTGCCTCTCCGTCGCGACGGCGTCGAGCTGCTGAGTGTCGTGCCGACGACGGCTCGTTCGTGGTGGAGGTGAGGGCAGGTCACCGGGACCGCCCCGGAGCACAGGAGCAGAGACATGGCGTACTACCTGATGGCCGTGCACGGCCCCGCCGAGCTGGGCGAGCTCGGGACCTTCGACTCGCGCGAGGAGATGGAGGAGGCGTACGCCGACACCGGCGCCTTCAACGACCGGCTCCGGGAGCAGGGTCACTGGGTCTTCGGTGCCGGCCTCCAGTCGGCGACGACCGCGACCGTCGTCGACGGCCGGGGCGAGCAGCCGCTGCTCACCGACGGCCCCTACCTGGAGGCCAAGGAGCACCTCGCCGGCTTCTGGATCGTCGACGCGCCCGACCTCGACGTCGCGCTGCGGCTCGCGGCCGAGGGGTCGAAGGCGTGTCGCGGGACGGTGGAGGTGCGCCCCTTCGGCGACGTCGGGTGAGCTCTCAGGCGGCGTAGGGCGCTCGGGTCACGCGGTCAGCCTGGCGCAGGGACGCTGCCGATGGTCAGGGGTGCGGGCAGCCGTCCGCCCCTGCCCTGCGGAGGTCAGGAGGCCCCATCGTGGGGGCGACACCGAGGCCAGGAGGTCGTCCCATGAGTGCTCAGCCCTACCCCGTGCGCGTGGACGCCGACCTCCAGGACGGGCCGGGCCGTTGGCTCTGGCTCGTGAAGTGGCTGCTGGCGATCCCGCACTACGTCGTCCTGGCGTTCCTGTTCACCGCCTTCGGCGTGCTCAGCCTCATCGCGTTCTTCGCCATCCTGATCACCGGCCGGTACCCGCGGGTGATCTTCGACTTCGACGTCGGCGTGCTGCGGTGGTCGTGGCGGGTCACCTACTACACCTACGGCGTCCTGGGCACCGACCGGTACCCACCGTTCTCGCTCCGGGACCGACCGGACTACCCGGCCCATCTCGAGATCGACTACCCCGCTCGCCTCTCCCGTGGCCTCGTGCTGGTCAAGTGGTGGCTGCTCGCCCTCCCGCACTACCTCGTGCTGGGCCTCCTCGTCGGCGGCGGGTGGATGGTGACCGGTGACGGTGTCCGCCCCGCCGGTCCCAGCCTCGTGGGTCTCCTCGTGCTCTTCGCCGCGATCGTCCTGCTCTTCACCGGCCGCTATCCGCGCTCGATCTTCGACCTCGTCCTCGGCATCCAGCGATGGTCGCTGCGCGCCGCGGCCTACGTCTGCCTGATGACCGACGTGTACCCGCCGTTCCGCCTCGACCAGGGTGGGACCGACCCCGGCACGGAGGGTGCCGTGACCGCGCTCCCGCTGGCCGCGGCCCCGCGTCGCCGGTGGTCCGGGCTCCGGATCGTGACCGTCGTGGTGGGGTCGGTGCTCGCGGTGTCCACCTGCACGGTGCTGCTCGCGGGGCTGGCCCTGGCGGTGCTCGGTGCGGCGGTGCGGGACGACGACGGCTACGTCATGTCCTCGCGGGAGCAGCTGGACTCCCACGGCGCGGCGATCGTGTCGGAGAGCGTGAACCTGCGCGACTCCGTGTGGGAGGACGTGCTCGGCCGGGCGCGGATCGAGGCGAGCTCCAGGTCTGGCGGGTCGGTCTTCGTGGGCATCGCGCGGACCGCGGACGTCGAGGCCTACCTGTCCGGGGTCGCCCACTCGGTCGTGGACGACTCGGTCGTCCTCGATGACCATCCCGAGGTCCGCGCGGTCATCGGCAAGGGCCGCGCGACCCCGCCGGCCGAGCAGGGCTTCTGGGCCGTGTCCGCCACGGGCACGGGCACCCAGACCGTCACGTGGAAGGTCGAGCAGGGCGACTGGACGGTCGTCGTGATGGACAGCTCCGGCCGGTCGCCGGTCGACGCCGACGTCGCGATCGGGTCCACCCTCCCGGTGCTCGACCTGCCCGGTGCCCTGCTGCTGCTCCTCGGAGCCGGGCTGGGTCTTCTCGCCGCGCTGCTGCTGGTGCTCGGGCTGGCGCTGCCGTCCCGGCGACGGGAAGCAGACGTGCCCTAGCTGCGGCCGTGGAGCCCGCGGTAGAGCTCGATCTCGGCGTGGATCCGGTGCGGCACCGGCGCGCCGAGGCGGGTGATCGCGGCGGCGTACGCCTCGAGCGCGGCGAGCAGGTCGGCGCGCAGCGGGCTCACCTCGGTGCTGCGGGCCCCGACGCGGCGGGCCTCGTCGAGCCGCTCGCGGGCCACCGCGATGTCGCGCAGGTGCGTCTCGAGGTGGTCGTGCTCCGCCATTGGGTCACCGTCCTGGTGGGTGGTTGGTCCCCGAGATGCACAGGTGCCCCGGACGTGGCGACGTCCGGGGCACCTGGTGAGTCGTCGACCTCAGAGGGCGCGGACGTTCTCCGCCTGCGGGCCCTTGGGGCCCTGCGTGACGTCGAACTCGACCTTCTGGTTCTCGTCGAGCGACTTGTAGCCGTTGCCGCCGATGGCGGAGTAGTGCACGAAGACGTCGGCGCCGCCGCCGTCCTGCGCGATGAAGCCGAAGCCCTTCTCGGCGTTGAACCACTTGACGGTTCCCTGAGCCATGTTTCTTTTCCTTCGATCAACTACGGCGCGGACACTGTGCCCGCTACCAGCCAGAGCCACCCGCTTGTGCCTGATGTCCAGCTGAACCGAAGACCAAGAACTACATGAGATGCGCCGCCGTTTCTCTGGCGGCCGAGAGCAGCGAGCTCCCTCCAACGCCGCCACGCTACCACCGCCTCAGCCGAGGAGCCGGATCCTCAGGGATTCGAGCACCTCGGCCGGCAGGCCGAGCCCGGCGCGCAGGTAGCCGTCGACCGATCCGTAGTCGGCGTCGACGGCGTCGTACGCCGCCTGGAGGTACTCCTCCTCGACCACCATCGTCGGCTCGTAGACGGCGACCTTGTCGGCGCCCAGGTGCTCCCCGATCAACGCCAGGTACTTCTCGCGTGTCGCCGAGGAGACCTCGTTGGTGAGCAGGTAGTCCGCGACGATCGTCGCCCGGTCGACGCCGGCGACCTCCAGCAGCAGCGCGGCGGCCCAGCCGGTGCGGTCCTTGCCGGCCGTGCAGTGGAAGAGCTGTGGCAGGTCGCCGGTCGCGAGCGAGGTCAGGAGCCGGGCGTACGCCGCGCGTGAGTCGGCCGAGCGGACGAAGGCGTCGTACACCTCCCGCATGACGCGGTGCGCGGCCGCGCTGTCGGCGAGGCCCTCGACCATCTCGGTCGGGATGCCGGTGATCTCGACGTGCACCCACGTCGCGCCGGGGACGTCCACGTCGGGGTGGGCGTCGACCTCGAGCTGTCCGCGCAGGTCGTGGATCGCGCGGATCCCCAGCGCGGACAGGGATGCGGCGTCCTCGTGGGTCAGCTGGAGCTCGTTGGAGCGGTAGAACACGCCGCGGCGCACCCGGCCGCCGTCGCGCGTCGGGTAGCCCGGCCCGGCCACGTCCCGGAAGTTGTCGGCGGACGCGAGCCGGAGCAGCTCCTGGGACGGGTCGGTCACGCTCCGCAGGATAGGGCGTCAGCTGCGCAGCGCGGCCCACACCAGGCAGCCGAGCGACGCCGTGGAGGTCACGGTGCGGGCGACGTTCCACCGCACCCAGGCGGTCTCGAAGTCGGCGCGCGACCCGCCGGCGGCGAGGGCGTC
>JAEZKN010000110.1 GCA_023415395.1 Actinomycetes bacterium | reverse complement strand
GGAGAGGCTGATCCGGGGCCGATCCTGGTGTCTCGACGGTCCCGGCGCAGCCGGGCAGGGGTGCTGGCGCAGGAGGACCGCTGGCTACTCGTCGGTACGCCGCACCCGCTGAGACGAGGGTCGCGGCGGTGCCGGGAATGGGTAGTAGGTTCTCGTCATGGCTCGGCTCCTGACCGACCTGGGCCGCTGACTGATCGCACCCGCCGGACCACCAGGAGGATGTGCATGACGCCGAGCTCGACGGTCGCCGAGCGGCTCGACGGACAGCACGTGCTGCTCACCGGAGTGACCGGATTCGTGGGCGAGGCGCTGCTGCAGCTGATGCTGCGCGAGGTGTCGGGGGTCCGCGTGACCGTGCTGGTGCGGCCGAAGGGCTCCACCACCGCCGAGTCCCGCGTCGCGGCCCTGCTCAAGAAGCCGGTCTTCGAGGGTCTCGAGGGCGCCGCGGACCGGGTCGGCGTGCTGTCGGGCGACCTCACCGACGTACCCCCGCTGCCCACGGACCTGGACGCCGTCGTGCACTGCGCCGGCGACGTCTCCTTCGACCCGCCCGTCGACGAGGGCTTCTCGACCAACGTGGTCGGCACCCGCGACCTGCTGGCCCGCATCCGCGAGACCGGCAGCGACCCGCACTACGTGCACATCTCCACGGCCTACGTCGCCGGCCGGCGTCGAGGGCACATCCCCGAGGCCCCCGTCGACCACGACGTCGACCTCGAGGCCGAGCTGGCCTGGGGCCTCTCGCAGCGCCGCTCGATCGAGCACCAGAGCCGCAGCGCGTTCGTGCTCGAGCGCGAGCGGCGCAAGGCCGAGAAGACCCACAGCCGCGCCGGCCTGCTCACCTCGGCCTCGGCCACCGAGGCGGCGCGCAAGGAGTGGGTGAAGACCGAGCTGGTGCGGGTCGGCACCGAGCGCGCGCGGAGCCTGGGCTGGACCGACTGCTACACCTTCACCAAGGCGCTGGGCGAGCGCGTCGTCGAGGCGTACGCCGCCGAGGGCCGGGCCGTCTCGATCGTGCGCCCGAGCATCATCGAGTCGGCCCTCGCGAAGCCCTACCCGGGCTGGATCGAGGGCTTCAAGATGGCCGAGCCGCTGATCCTCGCCTACGGCCGCGGCGAGCTGCCGGACATGCCGGGCGCCGCCGACACGATCGTCGACATCGTGCCGGTCGACCACGTCGTCGCGGCGATCGTCGCGGTGCTGGCCGCGCCGCCCGAGCCGGGCGCGCCGGCGTACTTCCACGTCTCCTCGGGCGACCGCAACCCGCTGACCTTCGGCACGCTCTACGAGAACGTGCGCGAGTACTTCGACGCCCACCCGTTCACCTCCGGCGACCGCGGCGCGGCCCGGCTGCCGGAGTGGCGGTTCCCCGGATCCCAGACCGTCGAGCGGGTGCTCAGCACCAGCGAGCGGGCCTTCAAGGTCGCCGACTACGTGCTGGGCCACGCGCCGCGCAGCGACCGCACGCGCGACCTGGCGCGCAAGCTCGACCAGCAGGGACGCCGCCTGGAGTTCCTGCGCCGCTACCTCGGGCTCTACCAGGAGTACGCCCAGGCCGAGCTGCAGTTCTCCGACGGGCACACGCTCGCCCTCTACCGCTCGCTGTCGGAGGAGGACCAGCGGACCTTCGCCTTCGACTCCGCGGTCGTCGACTGGAAGGTCTACCTCCAGGAGATCCACTGCCCGGCGGTCACCGCGCCGATCCGGCGCCTCGACGAGGTCCGTGCCGCCCGCAAGCGCCCGGCCGCCACCGCCAAGGGGCTGGTCGACAAGCCCGGCGTCGCCGCGTTCTTCGACATGGACGGGACGCTGCTGTCGTCCAACGTGATCGAGACCTACCTCTGGCTGCGGCTGCGCGAGCTCTCGGGCGCCGAGCGGTTCGTCGAGCTGTCCCGGATCGCGGCGAAGGTGCCCAGCCTGCTGCAGGCCGAACGCCGGGAGCGCAGCGCGTTCCTGCGCTCGGTCTACCGCGAGTACGCCGGCGCCCGGCTCGCCGACCTCGACGCGATCGCCGACGACCACCTGACCGACCACGTGCTCACCCGGCTCTCGCCGGACGCGGTGCGCAAGATCCGCCAGCACCGGGCGGCGGGCCACCGCACGGTGCTGATCACCGGCGCGATCCGTCCGCTCACCCGGCCGCTGCGCCCGCTCTTCGACCACATCGAGGCCGCCGAGCTGGCCGTCGACGACCAGGGCGTGTGCACGGGCTACCTGTCCTCCTCGCCGCTGGTGGGGGAGTCGCGGTCCGCGTGGATGCGCGGCTACGCCGCCGAGCACGGCCTCGACCTGGCGGCGTCCTACGGCTACGCCGACTCCCACTCCGACCTGCCGCTCCTGGAGGCGGTCGGCCGCCCGGTCGCGGTGCGGCCCGACGTCCCCCTCTACCGGCACGCCCGGCGGCACCGGTGGACGATCGAGGACTGGGCGAGCTCGGCGTCCTCGACCCGCTCCCTGAACCCGGCAGGTGGTCGCCCGTGATGCTCGCCCTCCAGATGTTCCGGTCGGTCTCGCGCACCGTGGCCGGGAAGGCGATCGGCGGTCGGATGCCCGGCGTGCTCTCCGGGTTCGCCGCCCCGCTGCGGTTGGTCACCCTCGACGAGCCGCGCGTCGACCGGCCCGGGTGGGCCCGTCTGCGCACCCGGCTGTCCGGGATCTGCGGCTCGGACCTCGGTGCGCTCTCGGGGCGCACCAGCCTCTACTTCTCGGCGGTCGTGTCGCTGCCGTTCGTGCCCGGCCATGAGGTCGTCGCCGAGCTGCTCGAGGACTGCGAGGACCTGCCCCAGGGCACCCGGGTCGTCATCGACCCCGTGCTGACCTGTGCCGCGCGCGGCGTCGAGCCGTGCGTGCACTGCGCGGCCGGCCGCACCAACCGCTGCGAGCGGATCACCGTCGGGCACCTCTCGCCAGGGCTGCAGACCGGCTTCTGCAAGGACACCGGCGGGGGATGGGGCCAGCAGCTGGCCGCCCACCGCAGCCAGATGCACGTCGTGCCCGAGGGCTTCTCCGACGAGCAGGCGATCCTGATCGAGCCGGTCGCGTGCGCGGTGCACACCGCGCTGCGCGCGGGGGTCCGCGGCGGCGACCGGGTGCTGATCAGCGGGGCCGGCTCCGTGGGTCTCTTCGCGACGCTCGCGCTGCGCGAGCTCACCGAGGCGGGCGAGATCATCGTGGTCGCCAAGCACGCGCACCAGAAGGAGCTGGCGCGGGAGTTCGGGGCGACCGAGGTGGTGGCGCCGGGCGAGGTGCTGCGCCGGGTGCGGCGCTCGACCGGGGCCTTCCAGCTCGAGCCCGAGCTCTCCTCGCCGTACCTCCTCGGCGGCGTCGACGTCGCCGTCGACGCGGTCGGCAGCAAGCAGTCGCTGGAGACCGCGCTGCACGCCACCCGCGCCGGAGGTCGCGTCGTGCTGTCCGGGATGCCCGCGGCCGCCGACCTGTCGGCCGCCTGGTTCCGCGAGCTCGAGGTGGTCGGCACCTACGCCTCGGCTCGCTCCGACGACGCGTTCGCCCGGGCGACCGACCTGGTCGCCACCGACGCCGTGCAGCAGCTCGCCAAGTCCGTCGCCAGCTATCCGCTCCACCGCTGGCGCGAAGCGCTCGACCACGCCCACTCGGCCGGCCGGCTCGGCACGGTCAAAGTCGCCTTCGACCCCAGGAGTAGCTCATGAGTCGCCCCGGATTCGTCCTCGAGGTCGACGACCGGACCCCGCCCCTGATCGTCCACGAGGGCCTGGGCTTCCGGCTCGAGGACGGCTTCCCGCTGGGCACGCGGGTCGTCTACCCGCCCGAGTCGATCCCCGCCGTCCCCGACGTCGACGCGGCGATCCGCCAGGCGCTGCTGCACCCGCAGGACATGGACCCGTTGCCCGAGCTGCTCTTCGCCGGGATGAAGCTGACCATCGCCTTCGACGACCTGTCGCTGCCGCTGCCGACGATGCGGGCGCCCGACATCCGCGGCCGGATCATCGAGCACGTCCTGACGATGGCGGCCGAGGCGGGCGTCGACGACGTGAAGCTGATCGCCGCCAACGCGCTGCACCGCCGGATGACCGCGGCCGAGCTGAAGCACATCGTGGGGGAGCGGGTCTTCCGGTCCTTCTATCCCCAGGGCGACCTCTACAACTTCGACGCGGAGGACCGCTCCGAGCTCACCCACCTCGGCACCACCGACAAGGGCGAGGACATCGAGATCAGCAAGCGGGCGGCCGAGTCCGACCTGCTGGTCTACGTCAACGTGAACCTCGTGGCGATGGACGGCGGGCACAAGTCGGTCGGCATCGGGCTGGCGTCGTACCGGTCCCTGCGCCACCACCACAACGCCAAGACGATGGTGCACTCGCGGTCGTTCATGGACCACAAGCACTCGGCGATGCACCACTCCGCGTGGCGCATCGGACGGGTCATCAAGGACACCGTCAAGGTGTTCCAGATCGAGACGACGCTGAACAACGACGTCTTCCCGAAGCCCTTCGACTTCCTGCAGAAGCGCGAGTGGGAGTGGTCGGTCAAGGACCAGGCCACGATGCTGGGCGTCCGCCGGGGGCTGGCCGTCGCGCCGCAGAAGATGCGGCACAAGATGTTCCACGACCTGCGGTCGGTCTACGGCCTGACCGGGGTCAACGCCGGCGAGGGCGAGGCGGTCCACGAGCGGACGCTCGAGAAGGTGCACCAGCAGCACCTGGTCGAGGTGCAGGGGCAGTCCGACGTGCTGGTGATGGGGGTGCCCTACCTCGGGCCCTACAACGTGAGCTCGTCGATGAACCCGATCCTCGCGACCTGCATGGGGCTGGGCTACTACTTCAACTCCTACCGCGGCCAACCGGTCGTCCGGAAGGGCGGCGCGGTGATCCTCTACCACCCGCTGAACGAGGGCTTCAACCAGCTGCACCACCCCTCCTACGTCGACTTCTACGAGGAGGTGCTGGCCGAGTCGACCGACCCGGCGGTGATCGGGGAGAAGTACGAGCAGCAGTTCGCGCAGGACCCCTGGTACATCCACCTCTACCGGACCTCGCACGCCTACCACGGCGTCCACCCGTTCTACATGTGGTACTGGGCGGCGCACGCCATGGACCACGTCGACGAGGTCATCTGGGTCGGCGCCGACCGGCGAGCGGCTGCGCGGCTGGGCTTCCGGGCCGCCTCGACGCTGGCCGACGCGCTCGAGATGGCCTCGGGGACGGTCGGCTCCTCGCCCTCGATCACCTACCTCCACAACCCGCCGCACCTGCTGGCGGATGTGCGATGAGCTTCCTCAAGGAGTCCGTCGAGGACGTCCGGCTGGTCGCGCGCGGCTGGCGCTGGGGCCGCCGGCCCCAGGTGCCGCGGTCGGCCGAGCAGTGGGTGCCGCCCGCGCGCTCGACGGTCTTCCGCACCGAGTGGTCGCGTCAGCGGCCGGCGATGGCGGCGCGCGAGGTGGCGCAGAAGGTCGGGCTCGAGCCGCTCTTCCGCTCGCAGGTGCGCACGCAGGTGTCCGGGCTCGACGTGCTCGATCGCGTGGACGGCCCGGTGATCTTCGTGGCCAACCACGCCTCGCACCTCGACACCCCGCTCATCCTGCTCTCGCTGCCCGACGAGTGGCGCCGGCGTACGGCGGTGGCGGCAGCGGCCGACTACTTCTTCGACACCTGGTGGCGCGCGGTCGGCTCGTCGTTGCTGTTCAACACCTTCCCGATCGACCGCCGCGGCGGCACGATGGCCGCGACGCCGGGCGAGGTGCTCGCGGACGGCTGGAGCCTGGTCATCTATCCCGAGGGCACCCGCTCCACCGACGGCTGGATGGGCAGGTTCCGCATGGGCGCCGCGTTCCTGGCCAAGGAGTACGCCGTCCCGGTCGTCCCGGTCGCGCACCGGGGCACCTTCGCGGCGATGCCGCGCGGCGCGGGGTGGCCGTCGGCCGGTCGACGGCAGCTGACGATCCGCTTCGGCGAGCCGCTCGTGTGTGGGGCCGAGGAGTCGGTGCGCGACTTCGCCCCACGGATCAAGAACGCGGTCGCCGCGCTCCTCGACGAGGACCGGTCGACCTGGTGGGAGGCCCGGCGACGGGTCGCCGCCGGAGCCGTGCCGGACCCCTCAGGCCCGTCGGTGGCTCAGTGGCGGCGGGTCTGGGAGCAGTCGGAGTCCCCGGTCGCCGAGGCGCCGTCCCGCACCCTGCGCGCCTGGCGGCGCTGACGCCGACTCGGCGCGTCTTGCCCGCCTCGTCCCCAGGGCAGCCGGCAAGTTGCGCCGACTCGCGCCCTTCTGGCGGGCAAGTTGCGCCGACTCGCGGTTCAGGCGGCCGGGTGAGAGCACTCTCATCGGCGGCTCATGGTCGGCTCACCGCCGGCGGCGAGAGTTCTGACCGTCGCACCGACACCGACGAGAGGAACGATGATGAACACACTGCTGAAGGCGGGATCGATCGGGCTGGCGGGCCTCCTGGCTGCGGGCGTGGTCGCGTGGCAGGCGCCCGTCGCCTTCGCCCAGGACGACGACCCGGCCACCAAGCGCGACGACGACTCCCAGGTCGTGGTGACCACGGTCGACGACGACGATGACGACGACACCGGCCTGAAGGGCACGAACACCCAGACCCGCACCAACGGCGTCGACACGAACACGAACACCAACGGCGTGGACACGAACACCAACGGCGTCACCAACACCAACGACGTCACCAACACCCGGAGCTGACGGTGAGCAGCCCGTCGAGCTGGGGCTTCGCCGAGGGAGACCCGATCACCGCCGAGCTGACGGCCGTCCGTCGGCTCGGCGGCGGGTCCGCCCACGAGGCCTACCTCGCCTTCGACGAGGTCACCTACGGCCCGGTCGTGGCCAAGGTGGTCCGTCCCGACCGGGTCGCGGACGACGCCAGCCTGCGCGGCCTGGCCCACGAGGTCGAGGCGCTGGCGACGGTGAACCACCCGGTCGTCGTACGCGGCCTGCGCCACGAGCTCACCGGCGCCAGCCCGCACGTCGTGATGGAGGCGATCGACGGGCCGCGGCTGTCCTCGCTGGTCCGCCGCTACGGCCCCCTGCAGGAGCACCAGTACCTGCCGCTCGCGATCGAGGTCGCCAGCGCGCTGCACTACCTGCGCCGCATCGGCTGGACGCACCTCGACATCAAGCCCAGCAACATCATCATGGGCGCGCCCGCGCGCCTCATCGACCTCTCGGTCGCCCGCACCGCCGAGCGCGCAGCCCGCGCCGCCCGGATCGGCACCGACGCCTACATGTCGCCCGAGCAGTGGGCCCCCGAGCGCTTCGGCCCGCCCTCGCCGGCCTCGGACGTCTGGGGCCTGGGGGCGACGCTCTTCGAGGCCGTCGCCGGCTTCCGCGCGTACGACGAGCCGGCGGGTCCGCTGGCCGCGCTGCCCGACCGCGTGCCCCCCGAGGTGGTCAAGGTCGTCCAGGCCTGCCTGGAGGTCCGCCCCGAGGACCGACCCCTCCCGCACCAGGTCGCCGAGGCTCTCGAGCCGGTGCTGGAGCGCCAGGCCCCGGTGCGGCTCGGCGGCGGCCTGCGCACCACGTAGGGACCTTCGGGTCGTGTG
>JAEZKN010000090.1 GCA_023415395.1 Actinomycetes bacterium | reverse complement strand
TGGACCCAGTGGTGGCGCGGGCAGCCGGGGGCCGCGTGGCGGGCCCCGGAGGGTCCGGCCGGCCCGGCCTGGACCGACCTCGCCGACCACCCGGGCGTCCACGTCGGCTGGGCGGACGCGACGGCGTACGCGCGCTGGGCGGGCAAGGAGCTGCCCACCGAGGCCGCCTGGGAGCACGCCGCCCGCGGGGGCCTGGTCGGCCGCGACTTCGCATGGGGCGACGAGCTCTCGCCGGACGGCGCCGTGCTGGCCAACACCTGGCAGGGGCCCTTCCCCTGGCGCAGCGACGACCCGAGGGGGCACCACCGCACCTCACCGGTCGGGAGCTACCCGGCCAACGGCCACGGGCTCTTCGACATGATCGGCAACGTCTGGGAGTGGACCCGGACCCGGTGGAGCACCGGCCACGGCGGCGCCGGGGACGACGTGTCCCCCTGCTGCGGCGGCTCAGCCCGCCTGGCCGAGACCGACCGGATGGTGAGCAAGGGCGGGTCGCACCTGTGCTCCCCGGACTACTGCCGGCGCTACCGCCCGGCGGCCCGCCAGGGGAACGGCGTCAACGACAGCACCTCTCACCTCGGCTTCCGCTGCGTGCGGGTCGCCTGACGCTCCTCGGCGCGGGCCACGGCGCGGGTGCGGACCTGGTTGCTGATCGTCGTCGCAGCGGTGGCGATGACCACCACGTTGAAGACCATCTGCACCAGGACCAGTGTCCGCGCGGCCTGCCCGGCCGCGTAGATGTCCCCGTAGCCGATCGTGAGCAGCGTCGTCATCGTGTAGTAGAGCGCGTCGACCCGGGTCTCCATGCCGACGAACTGGTCGGGGTGGTGCAGGTCGATGACGTAGAACGCGTAGGCGAAGCCGGTCACGCTCACGAGCAGGGCGACGACCAGGCCGTCGATGCGCCGCGCGGGGTCCTGGAGCTGCAGCTGCACCTGGCGCAGCACCAGGGTCGAGAGCAGCGCGAACGCGCCGAGCGACACGCCGACCCTGACCCACTCCGCGCCGCGGACCTGGGCCGAGACCGGGACGGCGAAGTAGAGGACGAGCACCGCGAGGAGCAGCAGGGCGAGGCGCAGCCCGCGTCTCCGCCCGGTCATGACCACACCCTCTCCTCGACGCGCGTTCAGCTCGGCGGAGGCGTCGGTGCGGGGCGCGACAGCAGCTCGACGACGAGCAGCAGGGCCGCCGCCACCGCCACCAGCAGGAGGGTGAAGCCGCCCGTGGGATGGTCGGCCATCGCGTAGACGAGCAGCGCCAGGCCCAGGATCGCCCCGCGGATCGTCGTGCGGTAGGTGCCGAGGAAGACGCCGAAGCGGCCGGTGTCGACGCCGATCCGCTCACCGCCGGAGCGGGCGTGCCCGATCGCGCGGCTCGTCCCCGAGCGCAGCGCAACCGCCGCCGCGCTCGGTCCGGTGACCCAGGCGACGAGCGCGACGGCCAGCGCGAGCACCAGCAGGGCGCGCAGGTTGAGCCGGATGAACCAGACCAGGGTGTCGTAGACCGCGGCGGCGGCGTCGACGTTCACCTCCGAGGGGAGCGCGTCGAGGTAGACGATGCGGAAGGCGTTGAGCGCCACGCCGAGCAGCAACATGGACGCCGCGATCGCCAGCATGGCCGCGATCAGCGCCGTGCGGCGGCGCCGGGCGATCGCCACCGCCCCGACGAGGAGCACCAGCAGGAGGATCGGGAGGAAGGTGTTGAGCGCGCTGAGCAGCCGGAAGGCGCTCTGCGCCCGGGTGATGTCCTCGGACTGGAAGATCGTGAACTGCGCCTCCACCGTCGGCAGGCGCTCGACCAGCGTGAAGCCGCGGTCGACCAGTCGCTGCTTGACGGCGTCGATGACCGTGGCCAGGTTGACGCTGACCGCGTTGTCGCTGACCTGGACGACGTCGGTGTCCTTGCCGGTCAGGACGGCGACCAGCTGGGTGTGCGCCTGCCGGTTGGCCTCCTCCCAGGCCGTCTGGAACTGGTCGGAGGCGACCAGGTCGGCCACCTGGTCGTGGATGAACCCCTCGATCGCGCTGGCCAGCGGCCCGCTGAGCGCGCTGAGGCTGCCCGCGGCCAGCGGCGGCAGGCCGCGCTCGCCCAGGGCGTCGACGGCCTCCTGGGTGACGGCCTGGAGCTGGAGGCGGGAGGTGATCTCGGTGGTGATCCGGTCCGTGACGGCCCGCTGCACCGCCGGGTCGCTGGCCAGCGGGGCCACCGACGCGACGTACCGGTCAGTGTCGGCGACCTCGTCGTGCGCCCAGCGGGCCCCGACGCCCAGCGGCGTCAGGACCACGAGCAGGGCGACGAGCAGCGAGACGACGACCGGGCGCCACCAGCCGGTCCGCGTGCGCTCCTGCGCCGCCCGCAGCCGCTCGATCTCCGCTCGGAGCTCCTCCACCTCGCCCATGGCCCCGCCCATGCTGCCCTACCAGGCGTCGATCCGGGCGGACCGCAGGCGGAACGCCGCCCAGGTGGCGAGCACGCCGGCCACGATCATCCACAGCGCGGTGACCACGACGAGCAGCGTCACCGAGAAGTCGGTGTAGACGAGCAGGACCGCGCCCACGCCGATGCCGAGGACCCCGCCGAGGATCTCCGCGCCGCGCCCCGGGCGGTCCACGCCGACGAAGGCGCCGAGGATCTCCATCACCCCGGAGATCACCCAGAAGGCGCCGAGGATCATCGTCAGCGTGAGCACGGACTGGAGCGGGTCCCGCAGCACCAGCAGCCCGACGATCAGCGCGAGCCCGCCCGCGAGACCCAGCAGGACCCGGACCCCGTCACCGGACATCGCCTGCACGATCCGGACGATCCCCACGACGATCAGCTGGATCGCGACGAGGGCCGCGAGCACCGCGAGCGACGCGCTGGGCCAGACGACCAGCACGACGCCGAGGGCGAGCGAGGTCAGGCCGGAGGCCAGCACCAGGCCCCAGTGCTCGGCCAGGCCGACGAGGGCGACGGGGTGGCTCATGCCGGCCATCCTGGCCGCGCCCCGCCGGGGTCGCCCTCACCCGGTTCAGGTGGAAACCGTCAGGTCCGGGCGGGCAGCAGGCACAGCTCGTTGCCGGACGGGTCGCGGTAGGAGCGCCAGGGCAGGTCGCCCCAGTCGGTCACCAGCGGCCGGCCGCCCCGATCGCTGACCTGCGTCGCGATCGCCGCGGCGTCGTCGCCGGCCTCGAGCCGGAGGTCGAGGTGGAGCCGGTTCTTGGTCGTGCTCGGTGCCTGCTCGGGCACCAGCTCGAGCAGAGGGCCCAGCCCCGAGGGGTGGCGCAGCGACCGCGGCGCGTCCCCGTCGACCGGCGTCCAGCCGGTCAGCCAGGCCCAGAACGCCGCGTCCCGGTCCGGGTCGGCCGAGTGCAGGGACAGCGCCGCGAGGGGTCCGCTGCCGGCGTACGTCGCCCGCTCCTCGAGCACGCAGAAGGCGTTGCCCTCGGGATCGGCGAGCACCACCCAGGGGACCTCCCCCTGGCCGACGTCGAGGTGCCGCGCGCCCTGCGCCAGCACGCGGTCGACGAGGCCCGCGTCGTGGGCGAGGTCGAGGTGCAGCCGCGGGGAGGGTCCCGGCGGGTCGGTGACCGGCTGGAAGCACAGGTCGAGCTCCGGCCCGCCGGGCACGCTCAGCCGGGTCTCGAAGATGCCGGGCTGGTCGGTCAGGGGCACGCAGCCCAGGGCGTCGGACCAGAAGCGGCCCAGCCGCTGGGGGTCGAGCGCGTCGACCACCACGTTCTCGAGGTACACGCCCCCATCACAGCAGGTGCATCGACCGGGCGGCAGCCAGCGCCGCGCTGCGCCGGTTGACCGAGAGCTTCCCGTAGAGGCTGGAGACGTGGGTCTTGACGGTGTTCTCGGACACGAAGAGGTTCGCGGCGATGTCCGCGTAGGTCGACCCCCGCGCGAGCTCGTGGAGCACGTCGCGCTCCCGGGGGCTGAGCACGGGCGCGACCGTGCCCGGGAGCAGGTCGACCCGCTCGTGGGGCGCCGCGGTCGTCGGTCCGAAGCGCGCGACGATCCCGGGCTCGTCGCCGAGCGCGTCGAGGAGGTCGTGGGCCCACTCGCTCGGCAGGAGGCGCGCCTGGCGCTCGAGCAGGACGGCGGCGGACGTGCCGTGCCGGACCCAGCCGACGAAGGGGACCGCGTTGCGGCGCACCTCGGTCGCGACCACGGCCTGGTGCAACAGGTCGCGCGAGGTCGCGCCCTCGCCGAGGTCGTCCCGGATCTGGGCGGCGGCGACCAGGGCG
>JAEZKN010000083.1 GCA_023415395.1 Actinomycetes bacterium | reverse complement strand
CACTTCAGCTCCTCCAACGCCCGCAGCAGGTCGACCCGCTCGGTGTCCGACATCCCAGCAGGGTCCAGCGCCGCCAGGTGAGCCGTGACAGCCCGCACCCGGAGATGCGCGGACCCGGAGGACGACTCGAACATGTGTTCGATTCTACGCCGGGCGACGGCCCCTCGCAACGGGGTGTGGAAATCACCCGATGCGGGCCTGCCGGGGCCAGCAGGGAGCGGCCTAGCCTCCGATGATGGCTGCCGACGACCTCCTCCCTGCCCTCCCCGACCACGAGCTCGAGCGGGTCCTGTGCGTGGTGGCGCACCCGGACGACGTCGAGTACGGGACGGGCTCGGCGGTCGCGGCCTGGACGAGCCGCGGCATCGAGGTGGCCTACCTGCTGCTGACGCGCGGCGAGGCCGGGATGGACGCCAGCCCGCCCGCCCGTACGGCGCAGCTGCGGACGCGCGAGCAGGTGGCGGCGTCGGCCGAGGTCGGCGTGGGGCAGGTCGACTTCCTCGACCACCCGGACGGGGTGCTCGTCTACTCCTTGGAGATGCGGCGCGACATCGCGCGGACGATCCGGAGGTTCCGCCCGACCGCGCTGCTGGTGGGCACGTGGCAGGTCGAGTTCGTCGCGGGGCTGAACCAGGCCGACCACCGGGTGGCCGGGCTCGCCGCGGTCGACGCGCTGCGGGACGCCGGCAACCGCTGGGTCTTCCCAGAGCTGCTCGACGAGGGCCTCGAGCCCTGGTCGACGCGGTGGCTGCTCGTCGGCGGTGACCCGGCGCCGACGCACGGCGTGGACGTGACGGGCGAGCCGCTCGAGCGCGGCATCGCGTCGCTCGAGGCACACGGCCAGTACCTCGCCGGGATCCCCGGCCATCCCCCGCCCCGGCCGATGCTGACCGGGATCACGGCCGTGCAGGGACGGCGGATGGGCGTCGACCACGCCGTGCTGTTCCGGGCGTTCGACTTCGACGCGCCGCCACCGATCGCGCTCGAGGCCATGCGCCTCGCCGGAGACGGCCCGACCTGACGCAACCTGGTGCAGGGTGTGGACAGCGACCATGACGAGGCAGGAGGGTGCTGGGATGACACGTCTCGGGATCCTCGCCCTCTCCACCGCGCTCGCAGCGAGCGCCTTCGCCCCGTACCCCGCCCAGGCCGGCCACGGACCCGGCGGCCACCACGGACCGCCGGGTCACCACGGCCCCCGGCTCACGTGGCACGAGTCCGTGGTCGACACCGACCAGAGCTTCCGCGGGCTCGACGCCGTCGACCGGCGTACGGCGTGGGTGGCGGGCGGCAGCGCGACCGAGGGCGGCCCGGGGAAGGTGTTCCGCACGGGCGACGGCGGCCGCACCTGGGCCGACGTCAGCCCCGAGGACACCGAGGGCCTGCTCTTCCGTGACGTCGAGGTCACCGGCAAGCGCACGGCCCACGTGCTGGCCATCGGTCCGGGCGACGCGTCACGGATCTACCGCACGACCGACGGCGGCCGCACGTGGGACGCGACGTTCGTCAACGACGACCCGGCCGCGTTCTACGACTGCATGGCGTTCTATCCCGGGGGTCGGCGCGGGCTGGTGATGAGCGACCCGGTCGACGGCCGGTTCCGCATCCTCGCGACCACGGACGGCGGCCGGTCGTGGACCGTGCTCCCCGACGACGGGATGCCGGAGGCACCGACGGAGTTCGGCTTCGCGGCGAGCGGCGACTGCCTGGTGACGGCGGGCCGCTCGGCCTACTTCGGCTCCGGCGGCAGCGCGGCCCGCGTCTTCCGCTCCGACGACTTCGGGCTGACCTGGACCGCGACGGACTCGACGATCCCGGCCGGCGACGCGGCGGGCGTCTTCGCCCTGGCCTTCCGTACGCCGGAGCATGGCATCGCCGTCGGTGGCGACTTCGAGGAGCCGGCCGACGGCACCGACGCCGTCGCGACGACCCGCGACGGCCAGCGTTGGACGAGCGCGGGCGACCTCGCGCACCTCGGGGAAGACGTCGCCTACCTGCCCGGGCGCCGGGACTGGCTGGTCGTGACCGGCGAGTCCGGCGAGGTGCAGGGCACGAGCGTCAGCCTCGACGGTGGACGCAGCTGGCGGCAGGTCGGCACGACCGGCTACCACGCGCTCGACTGCACGCCGGACGGCTCCTGCTGGGGAGCGGGCGGCGGCGGCCGGGTGGGGCGCGTCAGTCGATGACGCGGCGCCACCCGGCGCGGTGGTCGCACCTCAGTTGTGGTCGAGCCACGGGGTGAAGCCGTTCTTCTTGCCCACCCAGTCGACCAGACCGTGCGAGGTCCCGTCGGTGCGGGTGCCGGAGACGCGGACGGCGACACGGACCTCGTCCGGGTTGCCGACGCCGGGACGGTGGATGCGGAAGCGCACCGTCTCCTTCCGGTAGTCGACCTTCATCAGGTAGTCGGCGTGGCGGAGCGGGGCGCCCCACTGCTGGCGGCCGAAGCCCTCGGTCTTCCTCAGGGTGTAGTCGGTCCCGGCGTAGAAGCCGGCGACGAAGACGTACTCCGGGCCGCGGTCGCGACGGTCGGTGTCGAGGTAGACCAGGCCGGCCGAGCCGGTGCGCGGGTCGCGGCGCAGGCCGACGTGCTGGGTGGTGATGTCGATGCTGTCGCCCGCGTTGCGCACCGACAGCGAGATCACGTCGGAGCCGTGGAAGGTGTCCTCAGGGTCGTCGATGCCGTACCGCTCGGCGTTCGCCGGTCCGGCGAGCGCGATCGGGAGGAGGGCGGCCGCCAGGGATGCGGCGGCGATGGGGGTACGCATGGAGGTTCTCGTTCTCTCGTGTGAAGGGGTTCGTCGCGAGTGATACGCACGAGGAGCGAGGACGGTTGCATGCGGGGTGGACCGGACCTTGCGGGGACCGGTCCGAGGTCAGCTCGGGCCCACCACCGCGAGGATCTCGGGCTTGGTGAACACCTGGGCGGCGACGGCGCGGACGTCCTCGAGGGTGACCGCGTCGATGCGCGCCATGACCTCGTCGATGCTGAGCAGCTCGTCGTGGACCAGCTCGGCCTTGCCGAGGCGCGACATGCGCGAGGCGGAGTCCTCGAGGCCGAGGACCAGGCCACCGCGCAGCTGGCCCTTGCCCCGGGCGAGCTCGTCGGCGGTGATGCCGTCGGCGGCGACCTTGGCGAGCTCCTCGCGGACCACCGCGAGCACCTCGTCGAGCTTCGACGGGAGGCAGCCGACGGAGACCCCGACCAGGCCGGAGTCCGCGTGGTGGGAGGCGAAGGAGAAGACCGAGTAGGCCAGGCCGCGGTGCTCGCGGACCTCCTGGAAGAGCCGCGAGGAGGTGCCACCGCCCAGCGCGGTGTTGAGGACGCCGAGGGCGAAGCGGCGCGGGTCGTCACGGACCAGGCCCTCCATGCCGAGGACGACGTTGACCTGCTCGAAGGGCCGGGTGGTGGTGAGGACGCCGGGTGTGACCTTCTTGCGCGCGCCGCGACGCGGCCGGACCGGCTCGGCGGTGCCGGCCAGCCAGTCGTTGCGGCCGAAGGACTGCTTCACCTGGCGCACCAGCGCGGCGTGGTCGACGTTGCCGGCGGCGGCGATGACGACGTTCGCCGGCGTGTAGTGGCGCCGGTGGAAGCGCTTGATCTGCGCGCGGGTGAGCGCCTTGATCGAGGCGTCGGTGCCGGCGATCGGGCGGCCCAGCGGAGAGTCGCCCCAGGCCTGCTGGGCGAAGAGGTTGTGCACGACGTCGTCCGGGTCGTCGTCGTGCATCGCGATCTCGTCGAGGATGACGTCGCGCTCGGCCTCGACGTCCTCGGGGTGCAGCGTCGAGGCGGTGATCATGTCGCCGAGGACGTCGACCGCGAGCGGCAGGTCCTCGTCGAGGACCCGCGCGTGGTAGCAGGTGTACTCCTTGGCCGTGAACGCGTTGAACTCACCGCCGACCGCGTCGAGCGCGATCGAGATGTCCAGCGCGGACCGCTCCCCCGTGCCCTTGAAGAGCAGGTGCTCGAGGAAGTGCGAGCAGCCGTGCAGCGTCGGAGACTCGTCGCGCGAGCCGACGCCGACCCACACGCCGATGGCGGCGGACCGCACCCCCGCCTGGTGCTCGCTGATGACGCGCAGCCCCGAGGGCAGGGTGGTACGCCGGACGCGCGCCGTGACCTGGCCGTCGGCGTCGCGCTCGGTGAACAGGGTCCGGGAAACGGCCGAGCGGCCCGCCGCGGGCGGCGGGGGCGCGCTCGGCCGTTTCCGGGCGGGGGAGCACCCGCACGCTGCACACCGTCACCGACGCCGCCGGGCAGGTGACGTCGCGGGTGCGGCGTACGACGCTGCCCAGCGGGCTGCTGGCCGGTCGCCGTGGTGCCTCGTGGTGCCAAGGAGGGTCAGTCCTCCTCGGACGCCTCGGCGGAGCCCTCGGCGGACTCCTCGACCACCGGGACCAGCGACAGCTTGCCGCGGTCGTCGATCTCGGCGATCTGGACCTGGGCCTTCTGGCCGACGGCCAGGACGTCCTCGACGGCCTCGACGCGCTTGCCACCGGCGAGCGAGCGGAGCTTGCTGATGTGCAGCAGCCCGTCCTTGCCCGGCATCAGCGAGACGAACGCACCGAAGTTGGTCGTCTTCACGACCGTGCCGAGGTAGCGCTCGCCGACCTCGGGCAGCGTCGGGTTGGCGATCTGGTTGATCGCGTCCTTCGCGGCCTGGGCGGCCTCGCCGTTGGTGGCACCGATGTAGATCGTGCCGTCGTCCTCGATCGAGATCGACGCACCGGTGTCGTCCTGGATCTGGTTGATGATCTTGCCCTTGGGGCCGATGACCTCGCCGATCTTGTCCACCGGGATGTTGATCGTGATGATCCGGGGGGCGTGGATCGACATCTCCTCGGGCTCGTCGATGGCCTCGGCCATGACGTCGAGGATCGTCATGCGGGCGTCACGCGCCTGCTGGAGCGCCTGCGCGAGCACCTCGGCGGGGATGCCGTCGAGCTTGGTGTCGAGCTGGAGCGCGGTGACGAACTGGCGGGTGCCGGCGACCTTGAAGTCCATGTCGCCGAACGCGTCCTCGGCGCCGAGGATGTCGGTCAGCGCGACGTACTGGGTCGAGCCGTCGATCTCACCGGAGACGAGACCCATCGCGATGCCCGCGACCGGCGCCTTCAGCGGCACACCGGCCTGGAGGAGCGACAGGGTCGAGGCGCAGACCGAGCCCATCGAGGTCGAGCCGTTGGAGCCCATGGCCTCGGAGAGCTGACGGATGGCGTAGGGGAACTCCTCGCGCGTGGGCAGCACCGGCAGGAGCGCACGGCGCGCGAGCGCACCGTGGCCGACCTCGCGGCGCTTCGGCGAGCCGACGCGGCCGGTCTCGCCGGTCGAGAACGGCGGGAAGACGTACTTGTGCATGTAGCGGCGGTGCGTCTCCGGGGAGAGCGTGTCGAGCTGCTGCTCCATTTTCAGCATGTCCAGCGTGGTGACACCCAGGATCTGGGTCTCGCCGCGCTCGAACAGCGCCGAGCCGTGGACGCGCGGGATCACGCCGACCTCGGCGTGCAGCGG
>JAEZKN010000010.1 GCA_023415395.1 Actinomycetes bacterium | reverse complement strand
TAGACCTCGGTCGCCAGCTCGGAGCCGTAGATCTTGGTGGCCGAGGCCTCGGCGGGGGACAGGTCCACCCCGGCGTCCGCGTCGGCGGCGAGCTTCCAGTTGACCAGGCGCAGCGCCTCGGTGCGGGCGTGCGCGCGGCCGAGGGCGACCTGCACCCACTCGGTGTCGATGATCCGGTCCCCGTTCGGGGCCTTCGTCTCCTGCGCCCAGCGCCGCACCATCTCGATGGAGTGGGTCAGCGGGGCGGCCGAGGTGAGCGCGACCCGCTCGTGGTTCAGCTGGTTGGTCATCAGGGCCCAGCCCCCGTTGAGCTCGCCGACCAGGTTGGCGGCCGGCACCCGCACGTCCTCGTAGTACGTCGCGCTCGTGCTCACGCCCGCCACCGTGTGCACCGGGGTGTAGGAGAAGCCGGGGGCGTCGGCCGGCACCAGGATCATCGAGAGGCCCTTGTGGCGGGGCAGGTCGGGATCGGTGCGGCAGGCCATCCAGATCCAGTCGGCGTACTGGATGAGCGAGGTCCACATCTTCTGCCCGTTGATCACCCACTCGTCGCCCTCGCGGACCGCGCGGGTCTTCAGCGAGGCCAGGTCCGTCCCGGAGCCGGGCTCGGAGTAGCCGATGGAGAAGTGCAGCTCGCCGCGCAGGATCCGGGGGAGGAAGTACGCCTTCTGCTCGTCGCTGCCGTAGCGCATGATCGTCGGCCCGACGGTGTTGAGCGTCAGGTAGGGGATCGGTACGCCGGCCACCGCGGCCGCATCGGTGAAGATCAGCTGCTCGACCATCGACCGGGCCTGCCCGCCGTACTCCGCCGGCCAGCCGATGCCCAGCCAGCCGTCGGTGCCCAGCTGCCTGATCACGTCCTTGTAGACGTCGGTGTCGCCGAACTCGCCGGTCGCGCTGGAGAGCCCGGCGCGGACCTCGGGGGTGACGAGCTGCGCGAAGTACGCGCGGAGCTCCTCGCGCAGGCTCTCCTGCTCGGGTGTCAAGGCGATGCGCATCGGGGAACCTGCTTCCGGGGGACGGGGCGCTGGTGGAATCCTCGCGGCGAAAACTATAACCTGTTCTAAGTTTGGTCCACAGGCCCCAGAGCGGAGCCCTGACCGGGAGGCACGAGATGAGCGACATGCGCACCCTCGACCACGGCACGCCGCCGCAGCGGTTCGCGCGCGGCTGGCACTGTCTGGGCCTGGCCGAGTCCTTCCGCGACGGCACGCCGCACGGCATCGAGGCCTTCGGCACCAAGCTCGTCGTCTGGGCCGACACCCAGGGGGAGGTGCACGTCCTCGACGGCTACTGCCGGCACATGGGCGGCGACCTGACGCAGGGTGAGGTGAAGGGCGACCAGATCGCCTGCCCCTTCCACGACTGGCGCTGGGGCGGCGACGGCAAGTGCAAGCAGATCCCCTACGCCCGGCGGGTCCCGCTGCGGGCGCGCACCCAGCGCTACCCCACGGCGATCCGCAACGGCCAGCTGCTGATCTGGCACGACGTCGAGGGCTCCGAGCCCGACCACGACATCCTCCCGCCCGAGCTGCCCGGCATCGCGGAGGGCCTCTACACGGACTGGTCCTGGGAGGTCGTGCCGATCACGGGCTCGCACTGTCGCGAGCTGATCGACAACGTCGTGGACATGGCGCACTTCTACTACGTGCACTTCTCCTTCCCGACGAGCTTCCGCAACGTCTTCGAGGGCACGCAGGCGACGCAGTTCATGGAGTCCAAGGGCCGTCCGGACAAGTCCGGTGGCTACGGCAGTGCCGAGCTCTTCCTCAAGTCCGAGGCGACGTACTACGGACCGGCGTACATGATCAACTGGCTCGACGTCGACTACAAGGGCTTCGAGACCGAGGTCATCCTGATCAACTGCCACATCCCGACGGGCCCGGACTCCTTCACGCTGCAGTACGGCATCACCGTGAAGAAGCCCGAGGGCCTCGACGACGCCACCGCGCAGTACATCGCGAAGAAGTACGCCCAGATGTTCGGCGAGGGCTTCCTCCAGGACGTGCACATCTGGCAGAACAAGGTCCCGGTCCAGAACCCGCTGCTGTGCGAGGAGGACGGTCCGGTCTACCAGCTGCGCCGCTGGTACGAGCAGTTCTACGTCGACCGCGCCGACGTCGTCCCGGAGATGGTGGACCGCTTCGAGTTCGAGGTCGACACCACCAAGGCGAACGAGTTCTGGCAGGAGGAGGTCGCCGAGAACCTGCGCAAGCGGGACTCGGAGGCCGAGTCGGCCGAGGCGCCCCAGATGATGTCGGGGACCTGAGCCGTGGCGTCGTTCGTGCCGACCAGCGCCGACACGCTCGAGGACCAGCGGCTCTACACCTCCGCCCGGCTGGTGGAGGTCGCCTGCCTCGACTGCCTGGCGAGGGTCGGGGTGAAGAAGAACAGCGAGCACCACACCTCGATCCAGTGGACCGGCGAGGCTCGGGCACACTGTCCGGAGCTGTCCCGCAGGTCGAGCGGGCGCGAGTCCCACCCTGCGTGCCCGCGGATGGCGGCCAGCATCGAGGCCGCCGCGCGGACAGGCCAGGTCCCCATCGGCGCCGAGGACGGCTACTGAGCACATGAGGTCGGATGTCTGACGAGTCCTTCGAGGTGAAGGTCGTGGCCGTGGTCGAGGAGACCGCGGACGCGCGCTCCATCTCCTTCGAGGTCCCCGCCGGCGCGGAGGATCGGTTCGCCTACAAGCCGGGCCAGTTCCTGACCCTGGCGGTGCCGAGCGACCGGACCGGCGTCGCCGCTCGGTGCTACTCGCTGTCCAGCAGCCCGGTCGGCGGCGGGCCACTGACCATCACGGTGAAGCGGACCGACGGCGGCTACGCCTCGAACTGGATCTGCGACCACCTGCGGACCGGCGACTCGATCCGGGTCCTCCCGCCCAGCGGCATCTTCACCCCGGCCTCGCTGAGCGCCGACCTGCTGCTCTTCGCGGGCGGCAGCGGCATCACGCCGGTCATCTCGATCACCCGGACCGCGCTGCAGCAGGGCACCGGCCGGATCGTGCTCTTCTACGCCAACCGCGACGAGAGGTCGGTGATCTTCGCCGAGGAGCTGACCAAGCTCGCCGCCGAGCACCCCGACCGCCTGGTGGTCGTGCACTGGCTGGAGTCCGTGCAGGGGTTGCCGAGCCAGGAGCAGATGACCGCGTTCGCGTCGAGCTTCGCGTCGTACGACGCCTTCGTCTGCGGCCCGGCGCCGTTCATGAAGCTGACCATCGCCGCGCTCAAGGACCTGGGGTTCCCGCGCGAGCGACGACACCAGGAGAAGTTCGTCTCGCTCGGGGGCAACCCCTTCGGCGACCTGCACGACCAGGAGGTCGCCGAGCACGAGATCGAGGACGCCGAGCGCGACCTCGAGGACGAGGTGACTCCCGACGCCGACGCCCCCCAGGGCCCGGTGCGGCTCGAGGTCGAGCTCGACGGCGAGCAGTACGCGTTCGACGACTGGGCGCCCGGCACCAGGATGCTCGACCACCTCGAGTCCAAGGGGGTGAAGGCGCCGTACTCCTGCCGGGAAGGCGAGTGCTCGGCGTGCGCGATCCGCCTGCTGGAGGGCGAGGTCAAGATGCTGCACAACGACGTGCTCGACGACGAGGACATCGCCGAGGGCATCCGCCTGGGCTGCCAGTCGGTGCCGGTGACCGACACCGTCAAGGTCACCTACCACTGAGGCGCCGGCTCAAACCCGACGTCCAGACCAGCGCGGACGATCGGACCCTCAGGCGTAACCGGAGGGTTCGCAGGGAAGTTTGACGCTCAACCATGAACGCCGAACTGACGACTCCGACCCGCGGTCAGTGATCGCCTGACCCTGCTGATTCCACCGACCGGGCTCGGGATCCGGAACGAGGGATGAGCCATGCTTCTCGGACTGTGCTTGATCGTCGTGACCCTGCTCGGAGGGGGCCTCGCCGCCGTCGCCACCCGGCCCGCCCGGGGGTCGGCCCCCGGGTTCAGCCGGCCCCCTGACCGCGACCGCCGCCTGCGCCGGCTCTACCGCGACCCCGACCGTGTCACCCTGCTCGACATCGAGCACCTCCTGCTCGCGGAGTCGGTCCCGCAGCAGACGGTCGCCCGGGTCCTCGCCCGCGCCGCCCAGCTGCGGCTGACCGCCCGGACCATGTGGCGGTGGGCCGATGCCCACGGCGCCGCTCGCCTGGTCACGGTGCTCGACGCCGGCCTCGCCGAGGACACCCTGCTGGACCACCTCGACGCGGGCACTGCTCCCGACTGGACCACGCTCGACGTCTTCGCCGGCCTCGCCGCCGACACGCTGCCCGGGGACATCCCGATCGCCGAGCTGATCGACCTCGACGACGTACCCGACCCCGACGAGCTGACCTACCCCGGCGACCTCGCCGACTGGTCGACGCTCTCCCCGGACCCGCTCGAGCTGCGCCAGTTCGACAACCTCCCGCCGATCACCGGCCCGGGCCTCTCGCCCTACCGCCCGGTCTCCTGGCGCGACGGCGACGAGGGTGTCGACGGCGACGACGGCTGGCCCTCCGCGGCGGCCTGAAGGGACGCGGTTTGGTCACCAACCGCACGCCTGGGGCCTGGATCTCTGCGGTTGGTGACCAATCCGCACGTCCTCGGCGTGCGGTGGAGCCGCGATGCCGAGGGACGCCGTTTTGTCACCAACCCCACGCCGGCGGCCCGAATCTCTGCGGTTGGTGACCAAACGACGGGCCCGCTGCACCCGCCGCCGACGGCTACCAGCCCCGGGCCCGCCACTCGGGCAGCGCAGGCCGCTCGGCGCCGATCGTCGAGTCGTTGCCGTGGCCGGGGTAGAACCACGTGTCGTCGGGGAGCCGCTGGAAGATCTTGGTCTCGACCTCGTCGATGAGCTGGGCGAAGGCCGCCTCGTCGCCGAAGGTGTTGCCCACGCCGCCGGGGAAGAGCGAGTCGCCGGTGAAGAGGTGCGGGTGGCCGGCCGGGTCGTCGTAGAGCAGCGCGATCGAGCCGGGGGTGTGGCCGGCGAGGGCGATCACCTCGAGCGTGGCCTCGCCGACCGGGACGGTGTCGCCCTGGCCGACCTCGAGGAAGATCGGCACTCCGGTCTGCTCGGTGATCGCCTCGGCGTCCGGGGCGCCGGCGACGGGGGCAGCGTCGGTGGCGGCCACCACGTCGGCCAGCGCCCGGTGGTGGTCCCAGTGCTGGTGGGTGGTGACGACGGTCGTCAGCCCCGCGTCCCCGATCAGGGGCAGCAGCGTCTCAGGAGAGTCCGCCGCGTCGACCAGCACCTGCGCCCCGGTCTCCCGGCAGGTCAGCAGGTAGCAGTTGTT
>JAEZKN010000050.1 GCA_023415395.1 Actinomycetes bacterium | reverse complement strand
CGCTCGAGCTCGGAGTAGCGCGGGAAGGCGACCCACTGGTCGTTGATGAGAGCGATCCGGGTGCCGCCGATCGGCCCGGAGAAGGGCAGGCCTGAGAGCTGGGTGGACAGCGACGCGGCGTTGATCGCCAGCACGTCGTACGGCGTGTCCGGGTTGAGCGCCATCACGGTGATGACGACCTGGACCTCGTTGCGCAGGCCCTTCTTGAAGGGCGGGCGCAGCGGGCGGTCGATCAGGCGGCAGGTGAGGATCGCGTCCTCGCCCGGGCGACCCTCGGACCGGAAGAACGAGCCGGGGATCTTGCCCGCGGCGTACATCCGCTCCTCGACGTCGATCGTCAGCGGGAAGAAGTCGAAGTGGTCCTTGGGGTGCTTGCCGGCCGTGGTGGCCGACAGCAGCATCGTGTCGTCGTCGAGGTAGGCGGTGACGGCGCCGGCGGCCTGCCGGGCCAGCAGGCCACTCTCGAACTTGATCGTGCGGGTGCCGAACTTGCCGTTGTCGAGCGTGGTCTCGACGGCGTGGATGACGGGTTCAGTCAAGGGTTTGTCCTTGTTCTGCTCGCGGAGCGATCCGCGGCGTCCCGCGCAGAGTGCCGGTCTTCGATCGAGGCCCGCAGGATGTCGGTGGTCGAGATCCTGAGAGCCACTACCGAGGACCGAGCCGAGGACGGCGGGTCGCTCCTGGTGTTCAGATGTGCTTCTTCGGTGAATCTAGCGCCCTTTTGCTCGGGCGAGAAAGCGTGAAGGGCCCACCGGAGGCGGGCCCTTCACGACAAGTCAGCGGCGGAGGCCGAGACGCTCGACGATCGAGCGGTAGCGGTCGATCTCCGTCTTCTGCAGGTAGTTCAGCAGACGACGGCGCTGGCCGACCAGCAGGAGCAGGCCACGACGGCTGTGGTGGTCGTGCTTGTGCTGCTTGAGGTGGTCGGTGAGGTGGCTGATGCGGTGGCTGAGCAGCGCGATCTGCACCTCGGGCGAGCCGGTGTCGCCCTGGGTCGTGGCGTACTCGGCGATGATCTTCTTCTTGGTCTCCGCGTCGGTACCGATCGACATGCGGGCTCCTTCCGGTGTCTGCTGCGCGGCGCGCCGGGGCCTGTTCACCCGGGCACTCTGGTTCCGCGGCCGTTCTGACGGCGTGTCGCCTCCCCCACCTGGGCGGAGGCAACCTGAGAACTCTAGCGCGGGCCCGGTTCGGACTCCCAATCCGCGGGTACCAGCCGCCCGTGGAACCCGAGAAGCAGTACGAGGTCGTCGACCGCATCGCCGAGGCCGCCCAGGAGCGCGGCCTGAGGATAGCCGCCGCGGAGTCGCTGACCAGCGGCCGCGTGATGTCGCGCCTGGGCGCCGGCTCCGGTGCGTCCGCGTGGTTCGCCGGCGGGGTCGTGGCCTACGACGAGGAGGTGAAGTTCGCGCTGCTGAAGGTCGACCGCGGGCCGGTGATCACCGCGAGGTGCGCCCGTCAGCTCGCGAGCGGCGTGGCCGACCTGCTCGGCGCCGACGTCGCGGTCGGCATCACCGGCTGCGGCGGACCGGATCCCGAGGAGGGGCAGCCGCCCGGGACGATCTACGTCGCGGTGTCCTCGGCGGACGGCCTCCGGGAGGAGCACCACGTGCTCGAGGGCGGTGACGACCCCGACCAGGTGCTCGACGACGCCACCGGGGTGGCGCTCGCGCTCCTGGCCGAGGTCGTCGGCGATTCCTGAGCCGGACCTCCTCAGGCGACCGGCGGATCGTGCCGCTCGACCACGGTGGTCGAGGTGTTGCGCCGCGAGGCGGTCGCGGCGGTGAGGACGATCGCCAGCACGCCCACGGCGGCCAGGATCCAGCCGACCATGGTGAGGTCGACGTCCGCGATGTTGTCGGTCACGGCCAGCGCGAGGATCAGGCCCAGCGCCAGCATGAAGATTCCCACTCCGTATCCCATGGAGGGGATATCCCCGCTGCCGCGGGGGCCGAAACGCTACGCCGAGACGGTCACCGGGTGCCTCACGACCGCGTCGAAGAAGTAGCCGTTGTCGTTGAACGGCGTCACCAGCGGCTGCCGGCGCCCGGCCCGGTCCGTGGCGCGGGCCAGCAGCTCGTAGGTCCCGGCAGCCGGGGCGCGCCAGGTCCAGGACCACTGGGTCCACCCCTGCTCGCGCGTCCGCCCGAGCGAGGCCCGCTCCCACGACGCGCCGCCGTCGTGGCTGACCTCGACCCTGCGGATCGGGGCGGCGCCGCTCCAGGACCGGCCGGTGAGCACGACCTTGCGGGCGGCGGGGATCTGGGCGTTCCACGCCAGCTCCCAGGCCGAGCGCACCGGGTTCTCGGCCAGCGGGACGCCGCCGATCGTGTACCACTTCGTGTTCCACGGCGACGTCAGCTCGGCGGTGGAGACCTCGAGCGAGCCGAGCCACTTGATGCTCGCGATGCCGACCCACCCCGGCAGCACCAGCCGCAGCGGGTAGCCGTGGTCGGGCAGCAGGTCCTCGCCGTTCATCTTCCAGGCGAGCAGCGCGTCGTCGAGCGCCTTCTCGATCGGGAACGGGCGCCGGACCGGCCCGTAGTCGACCCCGCCGGTGACGTAGCTCGGGTCCAGGCCGACGCCCTGGACCGAGACCGCGTCGGCTCGGAGGCCGACCTTCCTCAGCACGTCGCGCAGCCGCACGCCCTCCCAGGTCACCGTGCCGACCGCGCCCAGCGTCCACGCCGTGCCGCTGGCGGGCGTGCCCTGCTGGGTGGCGAAGAAGCTGCGGCCGTTGCCGGTGCACTCGTGGGTCGCGACGACCTTCGTGCGCGGCAGGCGGCGCAGGTCGGCGAGGGTGAGCTCCAGCGGGTCCTCGGCCGTGCGGGCGCGCCGCAGCCCGTCGCCGTGGATCTTCAGGGTGTACGACGCACGGTCGATCGTCGGCGTCGAGGTGTGGTTGCGGACGAAGAGCCGGGCGGCACTGGTGGCGTAGGACTTCGGGTTCACCGAGTCCCAGCGCATCTCGGCATTGGTGCCGAAGTCGACGAACCAGGAGGCCGGGAGCGGCTTGAGGATGGCCGGGGCGCCCGCCAGGGCCCTCCCGAGCGGCGCGAGCGCGCCGGTCGCGAGGGCCCCGCCGACCACGGCCGTCGTCCGGAGGAGCGTGCGACGGTTGAGGTCCATTTCAGGACATTAACACGATCGACTTAGTGTGTTTAAGGGTGCGACGAGGACACGCCGGCGTACTCCGGGGACGTCTCCCGCACCACCTCGCCCCGCGGCCGGGGCGGGCGACGCGGCCACCAGGCCCGCTCCCCCAGCAGGACGAGGACCGCCGGCAGCATCACCAGCCGGACGAGCGTGGCGTCGAGCAGGATCGCCGAGGCCAGGCCGACGCCCATCATCTTCATCTCGAGCATCGACAGCGTCGCGAAGATCGCGAACACCGACACCATCACTGCGGCGGCGCTGGTGACCACGCCGGCTGTGTCGCGGATCCCCCGCTCCACGGCCAGCCGCGTCGGCAGGCCCCGGTCGACGTGCTCGCGGACCCGGCTCAGCACGAACACGTGGTAGTCCATGGAGAGCCCGACCAGCACCACGAGGACGAACAGCGGCAGCCAGTCGATGACGAACCCGGGGCTGGTGAAGTCGAGCGAGCCCGAGAACCAACCGTGCTGGAAGACCAGGGTCAGCACGCCGAACGCGGCGCCGACCGAGGCCAGGTTGAGCACCGTGGAGGTGAGCGCGAGCGCCAGGCTGCGGAAGGTCGCCGCCATGATCACCATGGTCAGCAGCAGCACGAACCCGATGACCAGCCCGAGCCGGCCCTCCTGCTTCTGGGCGAAGTCGAGGTCCTCGGCAGCACCACCGCCGACGGCGTGCTCGGCGCCCGGGAGGTCGCCCAGCGTCGCCGGGACGACCTCGTCGCGGAGGTCCGCCACGGCCTCGCCGACCCGGTCGTCGGTCTCGTCGTAGGGCATGCCCAGCAGGACGGTCGACGTGCGGCCGTCCGCGGAGGTCTCGACGCCGCCGGTGGCCAGGACGAAGTCGCCGGTCGCGGCGGCCCGGTCGGACAGGTCGCCCAA
>JAEZKN010000036.1 GCA_023415395.1 Actinomycetes bacterium | reverse complement strand
GTGCTGGCCAAGCCGCCGGTGCGCAAGCTCGCCAAGGACCTCGGCGTCGACCTCGGCACGCTGACCCCGACCGGTCCCCACGGCACCGTGTCGCGCGAGGACGTCCAGGCCGCGGCGGGCGGGACGTCAGGTCTCGACACGCCCGCCGGTGCTCGCTGGTCGACCACCGAGGCCGGGGAGCGCGAGTGGCGCGAGCCGATCAAGGGCGTGCGCAAGATGATGGGCCAGGCGATGGTCCAGTCGGCGTTCACGCTCCCGCACGTCACCGAGTGGGTGACCGTCGACGTCACGCGCACGATGGAGCTGGTCGAGCGGCTCAAGGCGCGGCGCGAGCTGCGCGACGTGCGGGTCTCGCCGATGCTCGTGCTCGCACGGGCGGCGATGCTCGCCATGCGACGTACGCCGGAGATCAACTCGTGGTGGGACGAGGCGGCCGGCGAGGTCGTCTTCAAGCGCTACGTGAACCTCGGCATCGCCGCGGCCACCCCGCGGGGGCTGGTCGTCCCGAACATCAAGGACGCCGACTCGATGTCGCTGGTCGAGCTCGCCCACGCGCTCGGCGAGCTCGTCGAGACCGCGCGGGCAGGCAGGACCCAGCCGGCGGAGATGAGTGGCGGCACGTTCACGATCACCAACGTCGGGGTCTTCGGCGTCGACGCCGGCACGCCGATCATCAACCCCGGCGAGTCCGCGATCCTGTGCTTCGGGGCGGTGCGCAAGCAGCCGTGGGTGGACGAGGTCACCGGCGAGATCGTCGCGCGCGACGTCACCACGCTGGCGCTGTCCTTCGACCACCGGCACATCGACGGCGAGAAGGGCTCGCAGTTCCTCTCCGACGTCGCCGGGATGATGCAGGACCCCGCCACGGCGCTGCTGTTCTGACCCAGGGGCGGTGCGGGGTCTGGTAGACCTCTGCGGTGGCCGAACGCGAGATCACCTCCCCCACCGACCTCTGCGGCCCCGACGGCCGGCTCAACCGCGACGCCGTCGGCTTCTCCCGCCGGCCGCTGCACCGCCCCACCCTCCGCGGCTGGGGGCGGGCGAAGCGGTGGGAGTACTGGGGCGTCGTCACGCCGCGCTTCTGCGTCGGGCTGGTCGTCTCCTCCCTCGACTACGCCGGCGTCTGCTCGGCGTGGGTGCTCGACCGCGAGACCGGGCGGACCTGGTCGCAGGAGGCGGTGCCCGCGCTGGCACGCGGCGTCACCCTCCCGCAGGAGTACGGCGGGGTCGCCTCCGTCGCCGCGAAGGACCTGGCCATCGAGGTGTCCGCCGACCGGCTGCGGGCGACCGCGCCCGGGGTGGACCTGGACCTGGCGGTCGGCCCGGGCGGGGAGTGCCTCGGGGTGGTCGTGCCGTGGAGTCCGCGCCGCTTCCAGTACACGGTCAAGGACGTCTCCCGCCCCGTGTCCGGACGGATCGTCCTCGACGGGGAGGCGCACGAGGTCGAGGGGTGGGGCGTGCTCGACCACGGCCGGGGCAAGTGGCCCTACGCGATCACGTGGAACTGGGCCGCCGGCTCCGCGGCGGACCGCGGCCTCACGCTCGGGGGGAAGTGGACCGACGGCACCGGCGTGACCGAGAACGGGCTCTTCGTCCACGGCCGGCTGCACAAGATCGGCGACGAGCTGGCCTGGGAGTACGACCGCACCGACTGGCTGCGTCCGTGGCGGATCCACGGGCCGCGCATCGACGCGCGCTTCGAGCCGTTCCACGAGAAGGCCGGGCGCACGAACCTGGGAGTGGTCGCCAACCAGACCCACCAGTGCTTCGGCCACTGGAGCGGCTGGGCCGCGACCGACGACGGCGAACGGGTCGACCTCGACGGGCTCGTGGGCTGGGCCGAGGAGGCCCGCAACCGCTGGTGATCCGGCGGGACTAGTGCCCGGCGGCGTCCAGCGCCTCGGCGGTGAGCCGGCGCCCGAGGTCGATCATCTCGGCCGCGCGGTGGAACTCCAGCGACCGAGCGGCGCTGGCCGGGACCGTCACCAGCACGTCCGGCGGCAGCCCGGCCATCCGGTAGCGGGCGATCAGGCCCTGCATCGCGTCCATCGACAGCCCGACGACGTCGGAGATCCGCAGCTCGTCGAGCAGGCTGGCCGGCTCGGGCTCGGTCGCCGGGCGTCCGACGGTGCGGCGTACCCGCTCGACGAGCCCCTCGCGCCAGGTCGGCTCCGCGGGCTCGCGAGCCGGCGTGGACTGCTCCTGCGGCAGCCGGGAGCCGGACAGCGAGATCGCGATGGTGAGGTCGGCGGCCGCGGCGGCGGTGGGCTCGATCGGGACCGGGTTCATCAGCCCCCCGTCGGCGAGCAGGCGGCCGTTCATCTCGACCGGCGTGATGACGCCGGGGATCGCGATCGACGCGCGGATCGCCGAGGTCAGCGGCCCCCGCTGGAACCACACCTCGCGCCGCGCGTGCAGGTCGGTGGCCACCGCGGTGAACGGCACGCGGAGGTCCTCGATCAGCTGGTCGCCGAGGATGTGCTCGACCTGCCCGAAGACCCGCTGGGCCCGGATCGCCCCGGGCCCGGACCACTTCGGGTCGAGCAGCCGCAGGACCTGGCTCTGGGTGAGGGACCGCGCCCACTCCGCGTACGGCTCGAGCCGTCCGGCCGCCGCGAGGCCGCCGACGAGCGCGCCCATCGACGTACCCGCGATGGCGACGACCTCGTGACCGCGCGCCCGGATCTCCTCGATGGCGCCGATGTGGGCGTAGCCGCGGGCGCCGCCGGAGCCGAGGGCGAGGGCCACGCGTTGTGGAGCCATGTCTGCACCCTAGTGAGCCGGGGTAGGACACGCCCGTGGACAGGGTCGGGCCGTACCGCGTCGTCCGCCGGCTCGGCAGCGGCGGCATGGGCGTCGTGCACGAGGCGTGGGACACCGCGCTGGAGCGGCCCGTCGCGCTCAAGGTGATCTCGCCGCAGCTCGCCGACGACCCCGGCTTCCGGGAGCGCTTCACCCGCGAGGCGCGGCTCCAGGCGGCCCTCGACTCCGCGCACGTGGTGCCGGTGCACGCGTTCGGCGAGGACGGCGGGCGGCTGTGGATCGCCTCGCAGCTCGTGCCGGACGGCGACCTCGGCCGGCTGCTGCGGCAGTACGGCGTCCCGCCCCGTCCGGTCGCGATCGACCTGG